>JAEURM010000158.1 GCA_016789245.1 Anaerolineales bacterium | reverse complement strand
TCGCGCGGCCCCAGTCCGTTCCACAATGCGGGGGGCAGGCTGGCGCAGTCGATCTGGGCCAGGAAGTCGGCGGGCTCGCCGTCAATCTGCGGCCATTCGGTGCCGCTGGGCAAGCGCGGACGCGTATCCGCAAAGTTCTCACCGTGCGCTTCGTAAAATTCCGCATTCAACGCGGCCAGCTTTTGGATGATTGCCGTTTCCATCTTGAACAGCTATAGTTTAACCGGGAAATGCAGTACACGGACGCTTCGCGCACGGATTGAACGGATGGTACGGATATTTCTTCCGTGAAATCCGTAATATCCGTCAAATCCGTGTACCAACAAGCTAAATGCGAACACAAACTTGGTATCACAAACGCTCGTACACATTCTCGCCTAAAGAAGAAGCCCAACTGCTGAAGCTGATTGATGAAGCCGCCGGTTTGGTGGAATTTCACCCGGATGATTTTGCGCGGCTTTTGCGCCGCTACCCGCACGCCACCGGCCAATTTGCCAAAGATCAAGTAGTGGCCGCCTACCGCCAATTCTGTGAGAGTGGGCGGCTGAGCTTTGACCGGGATGTTCTGCGCCGCCTGCAAATGAAACCTATCCGCACCCAAAGCGGCGTGGCCACTGTTACGGTGCTTACCAAGCCATTTCCGTGCCCGGGCCAGTGTATCTTCTGCCCCACGGATGTGCGTATGCCCAAAAGCTACTTGCATGATGAGCCGGGCGCGGCGCGGGCTGAAGCGCACAACTTTGACCCGTACTTCACCACTGCCAGCCGTTTGCGTGCGCTGGAAAATATTGGCCACCCCACAGATAAAGTAGAACTACTAATTTTGGGCGGCACGTGGAGCTACTATCCCGAGGAGTATCAAGCGTGGTTCATCAAACGTTGTTTTGATGCCATGAACGATGGGGAAGCGGCCACGCTGGAAGAAGCGCAGGCCATCAATGAAAGCGCCGCGCGCCGCAACGTGGGCTTGGTGATTGAAACGCGGCCCGATTACGTGGACGCCGCTGAAATCCGCCGCCTGCGCCGCTACGGCGTCACCAAAGTGCAACTCGGTGCGCAAAGTTTAGATGACCAAATTCTAGAGCTGAACAAGCGCGGCCACACGGTGGAACAAACGCGGCAAGCCGTGAAGCTTTTGCGCGCGGCGGGTTTTAAACTCCACTTACACTGGATGCCCAATTTGCTCGGCGCATCGCCGGAAGGTGACCGGGAAGATTATGCGCGATTGTGGAGCGATCCCGGCTTACAGCCTGACGAGCTAAAAATTTATCCATGCTCACTGGTGAAGGAAGCCGAGCTAGTGCAGTGGTGGGAGCGCGGCGAGTACACGCCGTACACTGACCCAGAACTTACCGAACTGATTGCCGATTGCATGGCCAGCACACCGCGCTACGTGCGTCTCAACCGTGTTATTCGGGATATTCCGGCTGGGCACGTAGTGGCCGGAAGCACCGCCAGCAACTTGCGGGAAACGGTGGAGCGCCATCTCAAAGCTACGGGCCGCGCCAGCCAAGATATTCGCTGGCGTGAGGTGAAACGGGATAGCGTGAAACGTGAAGAACTAGAATTACGTTCGCTAACATATGAAACGCTCGGTGGTGAGGAAACTTTCCTCAGCTTTGAAACGCACCACACGGATAAACTCGCCGGTTTTCTCCGTCTTTCGTTTCCTTCCGCAGAAGCCTCCGCCCTCACCGGCCTGCCAGAACTGCAGGGCGCGGCCCTCATCCGGGAAGTGCACGTGTACGGCCCGGTAGTGCGCTTGGGTGAAAGCGCGGAGGGGGAGGCCCAACACCTCGGCCTCGGCGCGCAACTTATTCAAGAAGCTGAGCGGCGGGCACAGGCAGTGGGCTACGCACGGTTGGCCGTTATTTCCGCCGTTGGCACGCGCAACTATTACCGCAAGCACGGCTTTGAGGTGAGAGGCCTGTATATGGTGAAGAAGCTAGTAGCTTAAAACGTGAAGAGCCTGCCCTGAGCGTGACCAAGGGTAAAACGTGAAAAAGCCAGCCTTATTGCTGGCTTTTTTGCTTTCAGTTGATAAATAGGACAAGGTCACCCAATTTAGGTGATTTGTAATACCTAATTGGATGAACTTTGTCACTATGGCGGTCAGGGGCTTTGTCTACAATGTGGGCAGAGTTAGTTCACATTCCAAGTCGCAAGACTTGATAAGCAAGGAGACATCATCATGAACACTTTATTCAATCGCAAAGGCCAAGTCATTCAAGACCCACCCTTCGCCCAAAAACTGTTCGCTGACCCACGCGCCGGTTTGTTTTGGCTTCTGCCCCGCATTTGGCTTGGCTACACTTGGCTGGATGCTTCGCTCCACAAAATCAGTGACCCGAAGTGGACGCAAACGGGCGAAAGCTTACTCGGCTTCTGGACACGTGCCGTGGCTATCCCGGAAACTGGCCGCCCGCCCATTAGCTTTGATTGGTATCGCAGTTTTATTCAAATGTTGATTGACACCAATTCGCAAACGTGGTTTGGTCCGCTGGTAGCTTACGGCGAATTGTTCATCGGCTTGGCCCTCATCCTCGGTGCTTTCACTGGCATCGCCGCCTTCTTCGGTGCCTTCATGAACTGGAACTTCATCATGGCCGGCACCGCGAGCACCAACCCCATGCTCCTCGCCGTGGCTATCTTCTTAGTGCTGGCGTGGAAAGTGGCCGGCTATGTTGGCGCTGATTACTTCCTGCTCAAGTGGCTGGGCACACCGTGGAAAACTGAAACACCCGCCCTTACTCCTAAGATGGCCGGCGCGAGTGACTAACTGAAAAGAAAAAATCAACACTCGGGGAATGCCGGACGGCCCACCAGCCGCCCGGCTTTTTTTGTTTTGGGGGTGGGCAGATAACCCCGCTTTTCAAGTGACTCCAAGTTACGTATAATCCCCGTAAATGACCCAAGGTCAACTAAGCCCAATACGGCAACGCGCTCGCAGTCAAGTCCACAAGTTGGAGCGCCGCCAAGCTTTGCTGGATGCGGCTTGGCAGTTATTTGCGGCTTCTACTTATGAAGCGGTGACGATGGCCGCCGTGGCGAAAAGCGCCGCACTGGCCAAGGGCACGGTGTATCTCTACTTTCCCAGCAAAGAAGAATTGTTCTTGGCGGTGTGCCAGCAACAATTGGAGTTGTGGTTGATTGAACTAAACGCGGCCCTTGCCGTTGTGCCCAGCCGCGTGGCCGCGAGCGAAGTGGCCGCCCTCATCAGCACATCACTCACTCAGCGCCTTGCGCTCACACGTTTGCTGGCTATTCTGGCTACTGTTTTGGAACAGAACGTAAGCTTAGAAACGGCGTTGGCCTTTAAGCGCTTTTTGGGTGAGCGGCTGGCCTATACAGGCGCTCTTTTGGAACAACGGTTACACTTTTTGGCCGCCGGGCAAGGCGTGCCAACGTTACTCCGGGTGCAGGCCTTAATTGTGGGTTTGTGGCACTTGGCGGACCCAGCGCCGGTGGCTAAGAAGGCGCTCCGCCAGTTGCAGGCCAAGCCCTTTCAGATTCAGTTTGAAGCCGAGTTAACCATTTCCATCCGCGCACTGTTGCGCGGGCTGGAGTTAGAAACATCAGGAGTGAGAGCATGAAGTATTTGATTACGGGCGCTACCGGCTTTTTGGGCGGGCGCATGGCGCAACAATTGCGCGCGGCGGGGCATGAGGTGGTGGCCGTGGTGCGAGACCTGAACAAAGCCAAAGCCTTGGCCGCCATTGGGGTGCAGTTGGCCAAAGGCGATGTGACGGATAAAGAATCCATGCGTGCGCCAATGGCGGGCGTGGAGGGTGTATACCATGTGGCTGGCTGGTACAAAATTGGCGTGAAGGATAAGGCGCCGGGCCAAGCCATTAATATTGATGGCACGCGCAATGTGCTGGAGTTGATGCAAGAGCTAAAAATCCCCAAGGGCGTTTACACCAGTACGTTGGCGGTGAACTCCAACACTAAGAACCAATTGGTGGATGAAAGCTACCGGTTTACGGGCACGCACCTAAGCGAGTATGACCGAACGAAGGCCGCCGCGCATGATGTGGCGGAAGAGTTCATTGAGAAAGGTTTGCCGCTGGTGATTGTGCAACCCGGTCTGATTTACGGCCCCGGTGACCAAGGCCCATCCCATGATGCGTTGGTGAGTTACCTTAAGCGCCAATTGCCGTTGGCGCCGGAGCAAACGGCGTACTGCTGGGCGCATGTGGATGATATTGCGCGCGGCCATTTGCTGGCGATGGAAAAGGGCAAACCGGGCGAGAATTACTATGTGTGTGGGCCGGTGCACACATTCATAGAAGGCTTGAAGTTGGCGCAAGAACTTACGGGCATACCCGCGCCGGGCATGACGGCCTCACCCAGCATGCTAAAAACGATGAGCGCCATGATGAGTGTGGTGGAGAAAGTTGTGCCTGTGCCAGATAACTACAGCAGTGAGTATTTGCGCGTGAGTGCGGGCGCAACGTACATTGGCAGTAACGCCAAAGCCAAACGGGAACTGGGTTGGGAGCCGCGCCCGCTAAGAGAGGGCTTGGCCGAAACAATGCAGTGGGAGATGAAGCAGTTAGGAATGCGGCAATAGTATAGGATAAGCAGTAGCGCCCGCTTCAAGCGGGCGTTACTTTTTTGCTTATACAACGCGATGCAGACTCCAGCCGCGCTCGCTATTTCAGCGCTTCAAACACCAACGTGCCGCTATCACTTACCAGCCGCAGTTGGCCCGCTTCCACTAGCACCGTGTGCGCTTGAGCAATTTCAGTAAAGAAGCGTTGTTCTAAATCCAGCTTGCCTTCACACGCCATTTTGGTAGCGCCTATGCTGGCCACCGTAATGCGGCCCACTTCTTCCGTGTATTCACCAAAATAATTGTTGCACCCGCCAGAGCCAGTGATTTTGCCTTCAGCAAAGGTGGCCGTGATTTCAATTTCAGCCGGCACGGCTTCCGCAGTACCAGCGGCTTCAAACCTCACCAGCTTCCACGGGGTTCCCACAAACGGCGCGCCGTTGAGGGCGGGCATCGCGCGGAAAATCAGCGCGCCGCCCGGGTGCGTAAGTGTGAGCGTATCACCTTCAATAGAGAAGCTGGTGGCGGCGCTAAAAGCGGCTGTAAAGGTTTGCTCTTGTTGCATCACGCCTTCCAACTCACAAGCGCGCTCCGTTTGTTGCATGGTGCCAATTTGAAGGTTTGCGCTAGTCACGGCGTAATCCGCGCCGTACTGGTTACAGCCGGTGGAGCCGCTTACTTTGCCATTCTCAAACAGAGCTGTAATTTCCGTATTGGCCAGCAGTGAACTCATAGCCTCAGCTGTGCCAAACGCTTCCAAGCGCCA
>JAEURM010000157.1 GCA_016789245.1 Anaerolineales bacterium | reverse complement strand
CTGTTGGGAAATTCTGACGGACCCACAATTTACGCAAAAGTACTTTAGTGCGGATGAGCGCCAAGTGTTCCGCCGGCACGTGATGTGGACGCGTGTGCTGACCGACCGCCGCACCACGCTGGCCGATGGCGAGATGGTGAATTTGTTGGAGTACGTGCGCAAGGAACACGATATTTTGGTGCTCAAGCCCAACCGCAGTTACGGCGGTGACCGCATCATTATTGGCCCCACCGTAAACCAAAGTGAGTGGGAAGCGGTGATTGAAGAAGCGGTGACCAGCGCACAAAAAGGCGAAGAGCAGTGGGTGGTGCAACGGTTGGCACGGATTCCCGTATATGAGTTCCCCGTGCTGGCCGAAGACGGCCAAGCCAGTTTTGAGCCGTTTTACACTGTGTTTGGCCTCGCGCCTACTAAGTACGGCCTTTCGCTTTTAGGCCGTGCTTCTCAGAAAATGGTGGTGAACGTAGCCCAGCGCGGTGGCCTGTGTAGTGCGCTGGTAGGGCGGCCTAGCTTTCGGCTCGTAGGGCCAAACGCATGAACGCACACCGTACCAACGGGTCAAGCACACTGGAGCTTGGCCCCGAAAAAGTAAAACATCTCATGGCGCGCGCGCTGGCGTGCTCGGCGGCGGATGAAACGGAAATTACCTTCACCGCCATCAATGAAGCGCTAACGCGCTTTTCTCACAATACCATTCACCAGAACGTGGCGGAGCGCGATGCCACCATAGAGGTGCGCGCCGTGCTTGGCTCACGCGTAGGCACGGCCACCACCAATGATTTGAGCGAGCTCGGCTTGGAGCGCGTGACGCGCACGGCCTGTGAGCTGGCGCAACACCTGCCGGAAAACCCACATTGGCCCGGCCTGCCGGAGCCGCAAACCTATCCGGCCGTAGCCGCCTTTGATGCGGATGTGGCCGCCCTGTGTGATAATCCACAAGAACGCGCCCGCGCCGTGGCCGATTTATGTGCGCGCGCCCGCGCCGCCAGCTTGGCCGTTTCTGGTTCCTACAGCGCAGCCCGCTATGAGTACGCTCTGCTCAACTCCAAAGGTTTGTTTGCGTATGCGCCCAATACACAAGTGGATGTAACTTTTGTAGCCGAGCAAGCCCAGCCACACACTTCAGCGTATGCACATGCCACTGGCTGGCGGTTGGGGCAAATTGATTTTGAAGAATTGGCGCACACGGCTTTTCAGCAAGCCAGCACTCTGCAGGCACCCCGCCACGTGCCGCGCGGTGAATACAGTGTGGTGCTAGAGCCGTACGCCGTACTCACACTTTTAGAAGCCATGATTGAGAACGGCATGGGCGCGTTGGCGGTACAGGAAGAGCGCAGTTGGATGTGTGGGCATCTTGGCCAGCCGAGCCTTTCACCCTACATTTCCATTGTGGATGATGCGCTGGCGGCGGACGGTTTGCCCCGCGCCTTTGATTGCGAAGGTTGGCCCAAACAGCGCGTGGAGATTGTGCGGGCGGGCGTGCCGCTCTCGCCGGTGTATGACCGAGTGACGGCGGCCCGTGAGCCGCATAAAACTTCTACTGGCCACGCGCAACCGTATGATGATGAAGATTGGGATGGGCCGGCGCCAGAAAATCTCACCGTAGCATTCGGTACAGATGCTGTGCCCGAATTGATTGCGAAGGTAAAGCGTGGCCTGTACATCAACCGGTTTTGGTACGTGCGCCAAACGGCCAGCCACCGTGCCGCCGCTACCGGTACTACGCGGGATGCAGTGTGGTGGATTGAAAACGGCGAGTTGGCGTATCCCGTTCACAACCTGCGGTTTGACCAAGAGTTGGTGACGGCCTTGCAACACGTTATTGGCGTTGGGCAGAACTTGCACACGCTGTCTGGTTTTTACGGTGTCCATCGCGTGCCGGCCTTGGCGCTGGATGGGTTTAGGTTTATCGCCTCGGATGAACGTGAACCGTAGTGCGTATTTCGTATTGTGTGAATTTTTATCTCTACGCAATACGCAACACGAAATACGGAATATGTAAATTTGCCATGTCCTCTATCTCCATCAACACCTCCGCCTTACTAGATTTTTTGATTGGGTTGCTCAATACGCCCAGCCCCACTGGCATGACTGAAAAAGCGATTGAGTATTGTGAGCGCGCCTTTGCGCCATTCGGTTTGCCTATGCGGCGCACCAATAAAGGCGCGCTGGTAATTGAGTGGGCGGGCGAAGCGGCTACCGCGCCGCGCGCACTCACCGCGCATGTGGATACCTTGGGCGGGATGGTGAAAGATGTAAAAGCCAATGGCCGCCTAAAACTTACCAAGATTGGTGGCTTTACGTGGAACACAGTGGAGGGCGAAGGGTGTAGTGTGTTCACGCACACTGGAGAAATTGTGCGCGGCTCACTACTCGTCACCAAAGCTTCCTCCCACATTTTTGGTGCGGAAACGGGTGATATGAAACGTGATGATGACGGCGTGGAAGTGCGGCTGGATGCGCGCACCAAAACAGCGGATGAAACGCGCGCGTTGGGCATTGGCGTGGGAGATTTTGTGGCCTTTGATCCACGCGTGGAAAGTGGGCCGGCGGGCTTTTTGCGCTCTCGGCACTTGGATGATAAAGCGGCGGTGGCCTGTATGTACGCCGCTGTAAAGGCCCTGCTTGAAGCAGGGCTAAAACCCACCCAACGCGCCACGCTTCACATCAGCAACTATGAAGAAGTAGGCCACGGCGCGTCTAGCGGCTTCCCGGCAGATTTAGTGGAATTACTTTCCTTGGATATGGCGGCCGTGGGGCCGGGGCAAGCTTCTAGTGAGTTTGCGGCCTGCATTTGTGTAAAAGATTCAGGCGGGCCGTACCATGAAGCCATGAACCGCAAACTGCGTGCGCTGGCCACGGCGGCCAACATTCCGCACACGGTGGATATTTACCCGTACTATGGCTCGGACGGCGAAGCGTATTGGCGGGCTGGCGGCGATGTGCAAGTGGGTTTGCTTGGCCCGGGGGTTGAAGCCTCACACAACTATGAACGCACCCACTTGGATTCATTAGTGTATACTTCGCAACTCATTGGCGAGTATTTACGGAGTTAGCGAGCAATGATTTTAGTTTCCTCTCCTGAAGAAAACATCTGGGTGGTGTCACCCGAAGGCCGCGTTGATTTATCGGCGGCCAGCTCAATTGAAGAATCACTCAACGGCTTACTTGGTGAAGGCCGCGCTCACATTGTGGTGGATTTTGCTGGTGTAAGCTACATGGCCTCTGCCGGTTTGCGCGTGCTAATTTTGGCTTTGCGCCGCGCCCGCAACTTAGGCGGGGATATGCGCTTGGCCGCCGCCTCTAGCAATGTGCAACAAGTTTTGAAAATGTCAGGCATGGAGACGCTGTTCGGCGTGCATGAGACGGTGGCCGATGCCATTTCGATGCTAAAAACGCGTAACCCGGGGCCAGTGGTGTAAATTCTGGCTTGGGGCGGCGTGTGCTAAAATCACGTCCTCTCACTTTGGAGGCAATTATGGAACTGGATATTCGTGAATACAAACGGGCCAACGTAGTGCGCGTAACGGGGCGGGTAGATGCCAGCGTTGCACCTAAATTTGAAGAAACCCTACAACAACAAGTGGAAGGCGGCCACGCCCACCTCATCCTAGAAATGGATGGCACCGATTACATCAGTAGTGCCGGTGTGCGCGCCCTCATCTCCGCCCAAAAAGCCCTCAAGGCCAAAGGCGGTGCCGTACTCCTTGCGCAACCCTCCACCCGCGTAAAAGAAGTGCTGGATATTGCTGGCCTCGATGCGCTTTTCAGCACTTACCCGGATACCGAAGCGGCACTTGGCTCGCTGTAAGCTTCCTAAGTCATCGGCAAAGGTTTTAGAATTTGAGTAGCGCAGGCTTCAAGCCTGCGCTACTTTTGATTATCAACCGCTGTTTATGCTGTGAGCCAGCTCTGGTTGTAATCCGCTATCTTTGTTCTTTTACGCTACAATCCGCCCGATGCCTGAATCCGAACCTACCGCCCTGCGTCAGCAGTATCTCAATCTCAAACGCCACCATCTCCGCGAAATTGTATTTTTCCGGCTAGGTGATTTTTACGAAACCTTTGATGAAGACGCGGAACTGGTGGCTCGTGAGTTGGAGATTGTGCTCACCAGCCGCGCTAACATGTACAAAGGCGGCGAGCGCCGCATCCCCATGGCCGGCGTGCCGCACCACGCACTAGAAAACTATGTAGCCCGCCTCATCGCTAAAAATTACCACGTAGCTATTGCCGAACAAACTGGCACCGAGCCGATTGAGGGCTTGGTGGAGCGCAAAGTCATTCGCGTGGTGACGCCCGGCACAGTGACCGAGCCCAACTTGCTGGACGCCGCGCGCAACAATTACCTCGCCGCCCTCACCGTGAGCGAGGGCCGCGCCGGTTTGGCGTATGTAGATATCACTACCGGTGAATTTGCCGTCACCACCTTTCAGGCCAATAACCCGTGGGCGCTGGCCCGGCATGAGTTACAACGCTTGCGGCCTGCGGAACTTTTGCTGGCGGAAGAACACACCGCCCAAGTAGAGACGAACGGTGCGGCCTGTACCCCATTGCCCGCTTGGAAGTTTGACCCGGGCAAAATGCGCCACGCTTTGCTCAATCATTTCGGTGTAGAAACGCTGGTGGGCTTTGGCATTGAGCACTCACCATTGGCCATTGCCGCCAGTGGTGCCATCCTCAACTATCTCAAAGAGACACAACCGAGCGCCCTCAACTTGCTCACGCGCCTCAGCCAGTACACGCTGGATGAGTTCATGACGCTAGACCCGGCCACGCGCCGCAACCTAGAGCTGACCGAGACGTTGCGCGGCGGGCAAATTAAAGGTTCACTGCTGGGCGTGTTAGATGCTACGGTCACAGCGATGGGCGCGCGTCTTATGCGGCAGTGGGTGCATCAGCCTTTGCTCAATTTAGCCCTCATCAATGAGCGGCTAGACCGCGTGGCCGCCTTTCACGCGCAAGGTTTACTGCGCGCCGAGATTTTAGCCGCGCTCAAACCTCTGCATGATTTGGAGCGCATCACCAACCGCATTTTAGGCGGCACGGCCAACCCGCGTGATTTGGTAGCTCTGCGCGAGACTTTATTGGCACTGCCGAAAATAAAGGACAAGTTGGGAAAAGAAGGAAACGCCGCTGGTCCCCTTTTTGCCCTCGCTTCCCATTTAGACCCGTGTGCGGATATCCTTTCTCTCTTGCAAGCTTCTTTGGCGGATGAGCCGCCGGCGGTGCTGGGCAAGCCGGGCCTCATCCGGGCCGGTTATGCTGAAGAATTGGACGGCATCATCAACGCCTCCCGCCACGCGCGCGAGTGGATTGCCAGTTTAGAAAAAGTGGAGAAAGAGCGTAC
>JAEURM010000156.1 GCA_016789245.1 Anaerolineales bacterium | reverse complement strand
GAATATCTAAAATTGAATGAGTACCATTTCCTCCAGCGAATTCTAATAATTCATCAATAGTAGCGGGATAGTCGGAAGGCAAAAGCTTAAGCTGGGCAATCTTTGTCCGCGCTTCAGCTTGATATTCAGCGGCTGTTTTGTCAAAGAAAGCCCAGTTTGCAGGTTGTTGCTCCATGCGAACAACAAAACTTTCCATCACTGCGATCGTCTCAGCGACTGATTTAACAAATACTGTTTCTCGACAAAAACTCTTTCGCGTAGTTCTTGAAATGCCCTTATGATTGAAGGCTGATATGGGACAAAGTAAAACCAACTAGAAGCACCCATGTTTTCACCCCCTCACCCACGGCGGCAGATGTGTGCCGCGTAGGAGGCCGGTGATGAGGGCTTGCGCCGGGTGGCGCTGGGCGGCCAGTTGGGCAATAACCGCTTCGCGGTCAAACTCCAAACTTCGCAATTCAAGGGAATACGTTTGCTCATCCGCGCGCAGGAGGGCGTAGCTGGCGTGGCTCTCCGGCGTAAAGGGTAAGCCTACACTGCCCACGTTCACCACGCGCACGCCGTTCAGGGCGCGGTCTTGCGGCCAGTGCGTGTGGCCCACCAACACCAAATCTGCCTCAGCATTCGCTTCGCTCAGAAACAGCGGCGCGGCGTCCGCATCCGGCGTGTGCGGGCGCAGACCAATGCCATCATCCGTGCCGGGGGAGGCGTGCACGGCCAGCACGCGCGTGCCGTTGGGCAATGTTTCCCGGAACTCCAGCGGCAAAGCGGCCAACCACTCGCGCCAGCCCGCCGCCCACACTGCGCCCTGCGTCCAGCTCAAACTTTGCGCCACCTCCACCGTAATCTGCACTTGCTCCGGCGGGCTGGCGGCGGGCAAAGTGCTGGCTGGGCGCTCATTGCTGGCAATGTAACGGTCTGTGTTGCCACGGATGAAGTGGGCGTTGGGCAGTTGCTTCAGCCGCTCTAAAACGGCGATGGGCGCGTAACCCATGGCGGCCAAATCACCCAGCACCCAAAACGCATCTGCGCCGCCGTGCGCGGCGATATCTGCCAGCACGGTTTCCAACGCCAGTAAGTTGCCATGAATATCGGAGAGGACGGCGATGTTTAGCGTGGCCATAATTTAAAGCCCATCTGCTTAAAGTGCTGGTCAAACGTAAAGGCTTCGTACAGTTTCAGGTGGCGCATCACCACAAAGCTGGTGCAATCCGTAAAGGAAAAGTTTTGGTCATCATACTTTTCAAACACCCGCCACGCCTCCTGCCAAATTTCGGTGGAGATTGGCTCCAGCTTTAGGTTGCTCTCTTGCAAGGCCCAAGCACCAAATTGGCGCGCGGCCTCACCCGAATAGCGCGTTTGTAAACCCGTGAGCGTCTCATCCAATACGTAATCCGTGGTAATAAACTGCACGGCCTGCCCGCCTAAACCCAAAACGGCCTGCCGCGCCTGCCAGTGAAATTGGTCACGCGGGTTGTACAGCGCCATCCACCCGCTGGTATCCACAAAGAGCTTCATGCTTTTTTGGGTTTGCGTTTACGCGTGGGCGCATACAGATTGCGCTTCTCGCGCACTGCCAGTTTGGCTTTGGGCGTTTTGCTAAACAATGCGGTTGGGGCGGGGATGGGCGTGGTGGCAATCGGCTCGCCGTAAAGATACGCGTCATGGTTTTCGGCCAAGTCGGCGGGGCCGCCGCCCGTCAGCGTCGCTAAAACCAAGTTGAGGCCCGTCGGGTCAAAGATGGGCACATCCAAGGCGTGTGGGTCTAGGCGTTGCACGTAATCTTCCAGCGCCTCCCGAATTTGAATCGCCATCGTCAGCCCGTACTTCTCGGCCCGCGCTTGGAGTTTGTTGTAGATTGTGCGGGTGAGGTACACCTGCGTCCGCACCATTTTCTCGTCCATAAACACCTCTGCTGTTAGATGTATACAACATACATCTAACAGCAGAGTTTAACACACACTCCAAGCCGTTGTCAATCAGCGCGCCAGTTCTTCCAAACCGCGCGCCAGCACCTCATCATCGGCGGGGGCGGCAAAGCTGTCCCAATCCGCGTTCACGGTCACATCGGGCTGAACGCCCAAAATGGAAGGGTCGGTGCCATTTGGCAGGCGGAAGGAGGAAGTGGCGAGGGAAAGCCGCGAGCCATCTGGCAGATCAATTTCTTCTAAGCCTTCAAAATCTCCGGGCGTGGGCAGGCCCACTAATTTGGCGCGGCCAGTGTTTTGCACAATCGCCGCAAAAATTTCAGCCGAGCCGCGTGTATCGGGGCCAACGAGCACCACGAGGGGCAGTTTTTGAGAGCCGGCCACATCCACGCCTTCGGTGCTGATGGGTTGCGTTTCCGCGCGCGTGTAAAACTCGCCAAAGTCACCGCTCGTAAACAGCGTCACCATTTCCCCAAACGGCCAGCCGCCCCCACCGCTGGAAATGCGCAAATCCAGCACAATGCCCTCAATCTCTCCGGCGGTTTGTTGCAGTTCTTGAATAATCTGCTCGGCCATGGAGTCAATGGCGGGCACGGGCGCGCGTATGTACATCACTTTATCCGTCACCGTAATACGCACACTATCAGACGTGGTGATGACGCCGCGCTCCAGCGTAATGGTGCGGCGGGCTTGGCCGGGTGTTTGTAACGTAAGCTTTACCTCAGAGCCTTCCGGCCCACGGATGCGATTGGAGATGGTGGGCAACTCCTCCGCCGTAATCGGCTGGCCATCAATGGCGTAAATGGCATCATGCGGCTTGAGGCCGCCCAGCTCCGCCGGGGAGCCGGTGATAACGTGTAGCACTACCACGCGCGGCTCACCCTCGGTGCGGGTTCCGTAAAACACGCCAATGCCTTTGTACGTGCTCACATCCGAAGTTTCCAGCGCAATCCGCTCCTCGCGTGAGACGTAACTCGCCGTGCCGCGCGGCAGTTCCGCCAGCATTTGCTCCACCATTTCCCCAAAGGCGGTATCGCTCAGGCCAGCGTTTACTTGTGCGCGGTACTTCTGCTCCACGGCCTCCCAATCCACGCCGTCATAATCCGCGCGCACATATTTCTCGCGCACCGCATCCGCAAGCGCTTCAAATACTTGCTGTTGGCGGGAGGAAACGGCCGCCGTGGGCGTGGGAACTGGCGTGGCCGTAGCCGGGTTAAGCGGATTGAACTGGTTGATGGATGAGCAAGCAAGCACGGCGACCAAATTAATAACCGCAACGGTGATGGGCCAACGAAACATAGATAGCTCCAGATGAATTTGTGATGGGTTATTGGTTATTACCAAGCCAAACTTGAATTGGTTGCGCTTAGAGGTTGTTTCTTAATTCAGATTTTCCTCGCGAGACCAGCGCGCTTTTTCATTTGTGCTAATTCATTAAGCAACAGTCGCTTAAACAAAAAGACAACGGCCCAAACTAGCGAACGGCAGGCAACACCGCGCGGCCAGTTTCAACCGTTGTCTGGGGTTTACTCGGCCAGCGGCTCTTTGTAAATTTTCAGGCGGCCCACGGGGGAACCGCTCGCTTTGCATTCCAGCATTTCAATCTTAAACTCACGGCCACCGCTCATCCACTTCATCGCTTCTTGAATGATGCCCACGGCTGTGTGGCACACCGGCTTCTCGGCCGTGCGGTTCCAACACATAGAACAGCGCTCCAGCGAGTAAATGTAATGGTCGTCAAATTCTTGCGTGTTGCTCACTTGGTCTGTAGTGGCGTTAAACACTTTGGCAATGGCCGGAACCGCAATCTTAATTTTGGTGCCGAGTGGCAGAACTTTGAACGCCAAATCACCCGCGCCCGCGAGCGCGCCGAAGTTGCGTAAGCCGTTAGCAAACAGGGCGCGCCCCGCCCGTTGGCACAAGCCGCGCCCACCACGTGGGCCATACATCTCTTCTAACGCTTTGTGCAAGGCGGCAATATCTTCAAAATCAAATTCTTTACTCAGGTTATCCGGCGGATAATTATCAATAAAGTGCTCTAGTTTCGCCAAGCGCAAAATAGCGTTCAGGCCGTTTTTGCCCATCACTTCTTCTAAAGCGGTGAGGTAAATGCGGCCCATTTTGTTGGGATAATAAAAGCCACTGCGAGGACGCTCAGTACTCATGGATGCTCCTTGTGCAACGAAGCTATTTTGCCACAAACTCCCACGGCGCGATACCGCCTGCGCCCGCCAAAGACCGGCGGATGGGCGTAGCAAATTCGGGGTAGGCTTCGGCCATGCCAGCCAACAGACCAAAGCAACCGGCCAGCATCATATCACCATAAGGCACCGCAAAGTAGGGTTGCAAGGCAGAAGGGCTCATTAAACTGCGGCGCGGGCCGGTAACGGCCAAAAAGCGTGGGGCGGGCATTAGTTCGGCGTCATATACCAACGCGCCGTGGCCCATATCGTCAAACACATCGCGGTGCTGAAGCGTGCTGTTGGCCAGTGCGGTGAGGTAACCGTCCAGCTTCTCTAAAGTTACTTCGCCGGTGTGATGTTCAAACACACCGCCAATGCCGCGCTGGCTGACGCGGAAGGCGAGGCAATGAAAGTTGCCGATGTTGGCAATCAGCGCGCCGCGCGGCATTTGCTCGGCCACGCGCGCATCCAGCGAAGCGCCAAGCACAGCCGCCGGGGCCGTATCCATCACCATCAGCGGCACCTCCACACCTTGCGCGCGCGCCGCCTGCGCCACGGCTTGTAAGCGCGTCATGCTGGCGGGCACGGCTTCTGCGCGGTGGGCAAACGCGGCGAGTGAATTCGCCTGCCGCACGTGTGCGTCCAAGTAATCAAACCGAAACTGCCGGTCAGAGTAGCCGGGCGGCGCATCTCCGTGATCAAACACGGCCACGGCCACGGCGTCCACTTCCAGCTTTACGCCAAATTCTGCAAAAGCGCGCCTAATCAGCGGCCAATCAAAATCTTTGAGTTCTAGCCGCACTACCTCGCCGTTCAACGCGTACGCCTCATCCTCGCTCACCAGCCGCACGCCCATCTCTTTTTGCACGTACTCCAAATCATCATTGAAGGTGCGGGCCGCACTGGGCGTTGCAAAGAGTGTGCCGCCGGCGCGCACATGGTCACGCGCCGCCCATTGGCTGGGGCCGCCGCCCATCAAATAGCCCGTCAGTAAAACACGCTCACCGCGCTCGGTGGCCGTTTTTAGGCGGCGGTTCACCATCATGGTAGGTGAGGGCATCACCAGTTTGTAGCCGTTTTCTAAATCTAAATTGGAATCGTAGAGGAAAATATCTTGGGTGCCTGTGCCCACATCTACTGTAAGAATTTGCATAGGCAAATATGTTCGTGAACTACGATAATCAAAATTACGGTATTACAAGTACGGTATGCCATTAAGTGTATTGATTTATTATTACAATACTGTATAATACTAGTGCAGCT
>JAEURM010000155.1:265-5394 GCA_016789245.1 Anaerolineales bacterium | reverse complement strand
GTCTTCTAGCTCCAGCACATCCAGTTCTTTGCCCAGCAAAATGCTCAGGCGTTGCAGGCGCGCGCTCGGCTCAAAAATCTCCAGCAAGCCTTGGCGCTCGTTGTGCGGCAGTTCAATGGAAGATGCAATCAAATCCGCCAGCCAGCCCGGCTCTTCAATGTTTAGCGCAAAAGTGTAGGCTTCTTCTGGGATGGCGGTGTTGAGTTGCACCACGCGCTCAAACAGGCCCAACACGGCCCGCATCAGCGCTTCGGTCTCGCGTGTTTTCTCCGGCGGCTCATCAATGGGGCGAGCGCGCACTACAAAGAACGGCTCGGTGCGCACAAATTCTACAATTTGCACGCGGCGGCGGCCTTGTGAAAGAACGGACGTGGAGCCGTCCGGCATACGGAGCATCCGGCCCACCGCAATTTCTGTGCCCACCGTAAACAAATCGGCGGCGGCGGGGTCTTCAATCTCTGGGTTTATTTGCGCGGCCGCAATCAACGTTAAGTTACGGGCGTTGGCTTCACGGATGGCGGCCATGCTTCGGTCGCGGCCCACAAACAGCGGCGTCACCATGTGCGGGAACATCACCAAATCGCGCAAAGGCAGAAGCGGCAGTTCAATCAAGCCATCATCGTTCGGCTCGGCATCCGGAATTTCGTACAATTCATCTGCTTGGCGACTCATACTATCGGCCAAGCCAGAGCGGAAGAGCATGTTGGTAAGATAAGTTTCACTCATTAGAATTTATGATCTTAGATTTGTGATTGCTGAATAGCAAATTCACAAGTTTTCTTTGAACGCTGAAACACTTATGGGCCGCTGATTTTCGCTGATATTTTTGGTCATATTCTTAGATTTCAGCGCAGTATCCGCACACTCAGCGTTCCATAGAATGGTCAGCAATTAGTAATTTATGCGCGGCTTGCACTTCGGCTACGATGAACAAACTGCCACACGCCAGCACCACATCCTCTGGCGCGGCTAGCGTTAAGGCGCGGGCCAACGCGGGCTGAACGGCGGGCACACATTCTACGTGCGCCGTTGGGCTAAGAGCGGCCACCTGCGCGGCCAACTGTTCCGGCTCCAGCGCGCGCGGGTGAACGGCTTGCGTGCAAATCACACTGGCCACCCGCGGAAGCAGTGCGGCCAACATGCCGGCAATATCTTTATCCGCCGAAGCGCCAAAGATGAGATGCACGCGCCGCCCGGGAAAATAATCCGCCAGTGCCGCCGCCAGCCGCTGAGCAGAATCCGCGTTGTGCGCGCCATCCGCCACCACAAACGGTTGGCTCTGCAAAATTTCAAAGCGGCCCGGCCAGCGCACGCTGGCCAAACCGGCACGCACGGCTTCAGCAGAAATGGGCAAAAAAGCGCGGAGGGCTTGCAAGGCGGCGTAAGCCACAGCGGCATTTTCCACTTGGTGCGCGCCCAACAGCGGCAAACTGAACGTTTCGCCATTCACTACTAACGTTT
The DNA here is from genome assembly GCA_016789245.1 of Anaerolineales bacterium. Next base: position 3,933 of record JAEURM010000155.1, on the reverse strand, counting down.
GCCCATCTAAAGAATGGGTGCGCGGCTGAAACGAAACATCACGGCCCACCACCGTTAGCGGCGCGGCACGTTCAGCGGCCACGCGCTCTAGCACGGCCAGCGCTTCTGGTGATTGCGGCGCGCTCACCACTGGCACACCCGGCTTGATGATGCCAGCTTTCTCGCCCGCAATCAGCGCCAGTGTATTGCCCAACAAATCCATGTGTTCATAGCCAAGCAATGTGATAACGCTGACGAGCGGCGTAATCACATTGGTAGCATCTAAACGCCCACCCAGCCCCACTTCAATCACCCCCACATCCACAGCCTGCCGCGCAAAATATTCAAACGCCAGCGCGGTGTTCAGTTCAAAGGTGGTGATGCCCGGTACTTGCGGGGCCAGCTCTTGCAGGCGGCGCACAACGGCCACTAAATCGGCTTCAGAGATGTACTCGCCGTTGAGTTGAATACGCTCGCGGAAATCTTGCAGGTGCGGTGAAGTGTATAAACCCGTTTTGTAACCGGCGGCCATTAGCCCACTGGCGCACATGGCCGATACGGAGCCTTTGCCTTTGGAGCCGGCCACATGCAGTGTGCGGTAACGGTCTTGCGGGTTGCCCAGCAAAGCCATCAGCGCCCGCATGCGGCTCAAATCAAACGTTTCGGGTGAGTATTTCACCTTACGTTGGGCGCTGAAATCCACAAAGCTATACAGCCAGTCTAGGGCTTCTTGGTACGTGTGCATTGGCGGCAGAATACTAGCACGATGCCGCTGAAAAACAACCAGCGTTTGAAACAAAGGATTGTTTCTGTTAGAGTACGGCGGATTATTTATAAATCACAACATAAGGGAAAGAAAGTAAATTGAAGGAAATCTTTCCTTTCTCTCCTTGCTTTCCTTTGCCGTTTGCGATTATTAGTAAAATGCGTATCCCCATCTGGTTTACTTTAGTCATTGCCGTGGCCATTACGGCGCTAGCGCTGGCCGCCGCATGGATTTTGCTTAATCCCAGCGGCCCACCACTAGCCAACGCGGCAGTCTCTTTAGAAGCTATCTCCCCCAACGCAGACCGGAAAGATGAAAGCACGCGCTTTACGTACGTTTTGCGCCGCCCGGCCACCGTTTCTATTTACTTCATTAACGCGGCGGGTGAGCGCTTTTACTTCCGCCGTGAGAAGCCCCGCCCGGCAGGAGAAAACACAGTGGATTTTGGTGGCGTGGTGGAGCCGTACCTTTTGCCCGGTGAGCAGTATTCTGCCGAGGTGCTGGCGCGGGTTTTGCAAGATGGCGCCTACACTTGGACGGTTGAAGCCACTGATGACGCCGGACAAAATAACGCACTCACCGGCACGCTCACCGTGCAGGGTGCGGATACCACCCTGCCCTTGCTCACCAATCTCACTGTGGGGCCAAAATTATTTACGCCCAATCAAGATGGTTTGGATGACCGGGTAACCTTCAACGTAGATTTGACTAAGACGGTGCCTGCCAATAATTTACGGTTGTACTTAATTGGCCCCAACAGCGTAGAATTTACCATTGGCGAAAGTGCCAACACACCGCGCGAGCCGGGCGAAGCTGGCGTGCATGAATATGATTACGATGGCGGTGTGGAGTTCAGCGAAATTCCGCCGCCGGACGGCGAATACACCGTGCGGGCCGAAGCGGAAGATGCTTTGGGCCAAAAGACGAGACTGGCCACGCAATTAAGCATTCAGGGTGGCGGCTTGCCGCAAGCGGAAATTGTGCAAGGCCAAGTAGATTTTTCATCCAACGTGGTGGTGGTGGGCGATACGCTGTACTTCACTATCACCGTGCAAAACTACGGCCAATCGCCCATCCGCACCACTGGCCCGTTCGCCGGCCATGTGTATGAGTCTATGAGCCAGAATTACGCCGCCACCGGCTTCTTTCAAGAATCGGGCGCGTTCCGCATTGGGCTGATGTGTGATACGTGCATGAACGATTTTCCGTGGCGCTGGGCGCTGGGCACGCCGGAAAATCTCACCACCCTGCAAGATGCCAATGGCCGCCCGCATCTGTATCTCATGCCCGGCCAGCGCGCCACCATTACAGGCGGCATTGTGCTGGATGAAATTATCACGCGCCGCAACCCGCAATACTTTTGGGCCGGCCTCATTCATGAAGATGTGCGGATTCTCAACAACCGCACGGATCAGCAACTAATCACCATCGAAGCGAAGTAAGAGCAAAGTGTCGGGTGTCAGCGTGTCGGAGTGTCCTCCGCCCAGATTGACACTGTGACACTTCGACACTGTGACACTCGATTTAGGCATTGTCATCGTCAGTTGGAACGTCCGTGATTGGCTCACGGCGTGTTTGGATTCTGTGTACGTAGATTTGGCGGCCAGCGGCTTGCGGGCGCGGGTGTGCGTGGTGGATAACGGCTCACACGATGGCTCCGCCGAGTTAGTACGCACGCAGTTTCCCAATACCCAACTCATTGAAGCCGAAAACCGGGGCATGGGCGCGGGCAACAACCTTGGCCTAAAATCCCTAATCGTCAATTCTTCGCCTTTCGCTTTTCTGATTCTAAATCCAGATACCTTCATCCACCCGGGCGCATTACGCACACTGGTAGATTTTTTACGCGCTAACCCACAAGCGGGCGTGGCCGCGCCCAAGTTGGTGAACGCGGATGGCACTCTGCAACACTCCGGCTTCCAATTTCCCGGCGTCATTCAAGCCACGCTAGATTTATTTCCACTGCATCCGCGCCTGTGGCGGCTGATGGATTCACCCCTCAACGGGCGTTACCCAGCCAGCTTTTACACTGCCGCTTCACCCTTCCGCGTGGATTTTGCGCTGGGGGCCGCGCTGGCCGTGCGCGCCGAAGCAGTGCCCAACGGCGAACTCTTTGATGAAAGCTTCTTCATGTATTGTGAAGAAATTGACGCACAGTGGCGTTTGCAGGCCAAAGGCTGGGAAACGTGGTTAGTGCCCGGCGCAGAAATTGTGCATCTCGGCGGGCGCAGTTCTTCGCAAGTGGCTTCCCGTTCTTTTGTGAACCTATGGACGAGCCGCCGCAAACTATACCGGCGTTATCACGGCCCGCTGGTAAACGCGCTGGTGGCCGCGTTGGTGCATACCAGCATGCGGCAACGCATTCGCGCCAACCACCGCGCCAGCCAAAACGGCCTACTCCCCCCAGACCGCCGCGCCGAGTTAAATGCGATGTTGAATGAAGTGATTGGCATTTGGAGTAGAAAACGAAATGCATGAAGTGTCAGGTGTCAAAGTGTCCTCCGCAAAGGCCGAGCCTCTGGCAATGGCAGGGGACACTCGACACCCGACGCTCGACACACCCACTTTGAGTCTCACCGCCATCGTCCTCACCTTCAACGAAGAAAAGCACCTGCCGGACTGCCTAAAATCACTGGCGTGGGCAGATGAATGCCTCGTGTTTGATTCCTTTAGTACGGATGGCACGCTGGAGGTGGCGCGGGCGGCGGGGGCTACCGTGCTTCAGCGTAAGTTTGATAATTACGCCGCGCAACGCAACGCCGCACTAGAAAGCACCACCGCTGAGTGGGTGTTTTTTGTGGATGCGGATGAGCGCGCTACACCAGAGTTAATGGCCGAAATTCAAAGCAAATTGGCCGAGCCGCAAGCCGGTTGGTGGGTTCCGCGCCACAATTACATCTTCGGCCAGCTTACCCGGCACGCG
>JAEURM010000155.1:0-255 GCA_016789245.1 Anaerolineales bacterium | reverse complement strand
CTCCGGCTGTTACGCCGCGCCCACGCCCGCTATGCCACAGACCGAGTAGTGCATGAAGTGGTGGAGTTGCAGGGCACGGAAGGCCATCTGCATAACCCGCTCATCCACTTGAACTATGAAACGGTGGATGAGTTTATCCGCAAACAAACGTACTACGCCCGCTATGACGCCGAACGGCTACAGCGAGAAGGCACCCGCTTCCGCGTGCGGCAACTGCTTACCATGCCTCTCCGGCAATTTTGGTGGCGCTTCATC
>JAEURM010000154.1 GCA_016789245.1 Anaerolineales bacterium | reverse complement strand
GTGCGATCTCGCCGCTGGCGTTGGCCACCTGCGCAGCGTTGTTGCGCACGTCGCCCACCAGGCGTGCCAGCGCCTGCTGCATCTGGCCCATGGCGGCCACCACGCTGGTGCTGTGGCTAGGCGGGCAAGCCGTGATTAAGGGCGAGATGACGTTGGGCGAAGTGGTGGCCTTCAACGCTTATCTGCTTCTGCTGGCCGCGCCCACCCAACAGCTAGGTTTTGCCATTGGCGCGTTTGGTGAGGCCACAGCGGGCGGCAAGCGCCTCTATGAAATTTTGGATATTGAAGAAGAAATCCAATCCATGCCAGAAGCGCCCGCCCTGCCGCCCATTAGCGGCCAAGTGAAGTTTGAGAATGTTTCATTTGCATATCGGAATGAAAAACAAGCCTTACATAGCATTGATTTTGAAGCGCGGCCTAATCAAGTGATTGCCCTGATTGGCCCCACGGGTAGTGGCAAAACCAGCCTCATCAATTTAATTCCACGCTTTTATGACCCAACGGCGGGCCGTGTGTTGATGGACGACCACGATGTGCGCCGCGTCAATCTCAAATCTTTGCGGGACCAAATTGGCTTAGTTTTGCAAACATCCTTACTATTTTCCGCCACCATCCGCGAAAACATTGCCTACGGGCGGCCCGACGCTAGCGAAGAAGCGATTGTGGCCGCCGCCCAAGCCGCGCGGGCACATGATTTCATACTCGGTTTTCCAGAAGGTTACGCTACCGTGGTGGGTGAGCGCGGCATCACGCTTTCTGGCGGCCAGCGGCAACGCATTGCTATTGCTCGCGCTCTGCTGATGGACCCCCGCATTTTGATTTTGGATGACGCCACTTCTAGCGTAGACACACGCACTGAGTTTCTCATTCAACAAGCGTTGGATACCTTGATGCAGGGCCGCACCACCTTTGTCATCGCGCAACGGCTTTCCACCGTTAAACGCGCCGATTTGATTTTGGTGTTAGATGGCGGCCACATTGTGCAACGTGGCCAACACACCGAATTAGTCGCCGTGCCGGGGCTGTATCAAGAAATTTACAACTTGCAACTGAAAGACCAAGAGCAATTTCAGCGTGAAATGTTGTTCTTGGATGAGCCACCGGAGCGCGGGCTAGAGCCGGAAAACGGGCGGCCCAAAGCCGAGCGGCCCGATGTGCAAAACCCGCCGTTACGGCCCAGTGCAGTGAAATAATACTTAACCGCGAAGACGCTAAGCCCGCCCAGAAAAACTTTGCGCGCTTAGCAATCTTTGCGGCTTTGCGGTGAAAAATGTCTGCTAAAACAACCCCCAAACCCGCCGCGCCGCCCGCCAACCCCAACGCCGATGATGAGATTCTGGGCAAGGCGTATGACCCGCAGATTGCACGCCGCTTGTGGAGCTACATCCGCCCATACCGCTGGCGTATCCTCACCTCTTTGCTATTTATGTTGGTGGCGATGATTAGTTACGTGGCTGGGCCATATCTCATCAAAGTCGCGTTGGATGACGGCATGGCGCAGGGCAATCTGGCCGTGCTGGGCCAAGCGGTGGGGCTATATATTTTGGCCGCCATTGTTTTTTGGATTGGCACGTTTATCCGCATCCGCATCATGGCCTCTACCGGCCAACAAATTATTTATGATTTGCGCCGCCAACTGTTTGACCATCTGCAAGTGTTGGCGATGAGTTTTTACAGCCGCTACGCCGTGGGCCGCCTCGTTTCTCGCATGGTGAACGATGTAACGACCATCCGTGAGTTTATTGTGTGGGCCATCATCGCCGTGGCGCGCGATTTTATTGATTTGTTCGGCATTCTGCTCGCCATGTTTCTACTCAATTGGCAATTAACGCTCTTGAGTTTGCTGGTTCTGCCGCTGATGGTGGTGGCCACGGAAATTTTCCGGCGGCGCGCGCGAGAGAGTTACCGGCAAGTGCGTTCCGCCGTGGGTTGGGTGAACGCCGTGCTCAATGAAAACATTGTGGGCGTGCGTGTAGTGCAATCCTTCAGCCGTGAGGAGCGCAACCTGCAACACTTTGCGGAAAACGTAAACGGCAATTTACTCAAAGCCACCAATTCCGCCGCGCTCATCACCTCCGTGTTCTTCCCCACGGTAGATTTTATTGGCAGTTTGGCGCTGGCGTTGGTGGTGTATGTGGGTGGCCTAATTTTGCTCGGCCAGTTTGGCTTTGAAATTCCGCTCACCGCCGGAACGCTGGTGGCCTTTGCGCTGTACATTGACCGGTTCTTTGATCCCATCCGTGACCTTTCTCAACGGTACAACACCTTTCAGGCCACGATGGTGAGCAGTGAGCGCGTGTTTGAGTTGCTGGATACGCCGGTGGAAGTGCAAGATGCGGCGAATGCGCGTGAACTGCCACCGATCCGCGGTGAAGTGGAGTTCCGTGATGTTTCCTTCAAATACTCATCCGATGGCGTGCCGATTTTAGAGAACATTCAATTGAAGGTGGAACCGGGCCAAACCATTGCACTGGTGGGTGAAACTGGCGCGGGCAAAAGCACGCTCGTCAAACTGCTCTCACGTTTTTATGATGTAACGGCCGGCGCGGTGTTAATTGATGGGGTGGATGTGTGCACCGTCACCCAAACGTCTCTGCGCCGCCAAATGGGCGTGGTGCTTCAGGAACCATTCCTGTTCTCTGGGACGGTGCGGGATAACATTGCCTACGGCCGGCTGGACGCTGACCAAGCCGCCGTAGAAGCCGCCGCCCAAGCGGTAGGCGCGCATGGATTTATTGGCGCGCTGGCGCAAGGTTATGCCACCACAGTAGGTGAGGGCGGCGCTATTCTTTCTGGCGGCCAGCGGCAACTAATTAGTTTTGCCCGCGCTTTGCTGGCAGACCCGCGCATTTTGATTTTGGATGAAGCCACCTCTAGCGTGGATACGCAAACCGAGCGCATTATTCAAGCCGCGCTGGAAAAACTCCTGCAAGACCGCACGGCGTTTGTGATTGCCCACCGTCTCAGCACCATCACCAAAGCCGATAAGATTGTGGTGATGGATAAAGGCCGGGTTGTGGAAGTTGGCTCACACGCGGAACTGCTAGAAAAACGGGGCCGCTACTTTGAGTTGTACACCATGGCCTTCGCCGGGCACGTTAACGCCTAAATTCTTTTGAACGCTGAAAACGCAGAACTCCGCTGATTTTCGCTGAACTGAGAATTTCAACGTGGTCAGCGCGTTCTACAGCGCTATCAGCATTCCTGCCCACAAGTCGCCCTTGAGCGGTACAATCAGGCATCTTCCTGCCCACACAATTTACTTATGAAACTTGACGTTGCCTTCATGTCTAACTGGCTGGGTGATTTACCCGCCTTGGCCCGCTCTGCTGAAGACTTGGGTTTTGATGCGATTTGGACGAGCGAAACTCAGCATGACCCGTTTTTGCCACTGGCCCTTGCGGCAGAGCATACGCAACGCGTGCAGTTAGGCACCGCCGTGGCCATTGGTTTTGCGCGTAGTCCGATGACGCTGGCGCACACCGCGTGGGATTTGGCGCATCAATCCCGCGGCCGTTTTATTTTGGGCCTCGGCACCCAAGTGAAGGCGCACATTGAACGCCGCTTTGGCATGAGTTGGCCGGAGTCCCCCGTTCACAAACTACGCGAGATGATTTTAGCCATCCGCGCCGTTTGGGCCTCGTGGCAAACGGGAGAGCGGCTCAATTTTCGCGGTGAGCACTTCAAGCTCACACTCATGTCTCCGTTCTTCAACCCCGGCGCCATAGATCATCCCCACATCCCCATTTACATTGCCGGCGTCAACACGGGCTTGGCGCGGCTGTGTGGTGAAGTGTGTGATGGCTTTCACGCGCATCCCTTTCACACCGCCGCTTACTTAAAAGAAGTGATGAAGCCCGCTATTGAAGCGGGCGCGGCTTCGGCGGGCCGCACCAACCCCATTCACCTTTCGGCGTCCGTGTTCGTCATCACCTCCCCGGCCGAGCGCGATTTTGCGCGCTCGCAAGTGGCCTTTTACGCCTCCACGCCCTCCTACCGCTCTGTGCTAGAGCATCATGGCTGGGGCGAGATTGGCGAGCAACTTTCCGCGTTGGCCGCGCGCGGTGAGTGGGGCCAACTGCCCACGTTGGTGAGTGATGAAATGCTCAACGCCTTTGCCGTGGAAGCGCCGCTGGCCGAGTTAGCCGAGCCGCTGAGAGCGCGGTATGCGGGTGTGCTGGAGCGCGTCACGCTCTATCGGCCTTACATCCCTAAAATGGAAGATGCCGCGTGGCGCAAGCTGGTGGCGGATTTACAAAATTGATGCTCTCGCAAAGCACGCCTAGTTCGCCAAGGAAATCTTGCGGCCTTTGCGTTCCTAGCGAGAGACCCTAATCTTTGGAGAATGCATGGCGGCGAAACCAGAAAGACTCTCCCTCAAAACAAAATTAGCATTTGGTGCGGGTGACTTAGGCCCAGCGATTATGGCCAGCATCAATGGCTTCTTCTTGTTGGATTTTCTCATCAATGTCGCCAGCATCCGCCCTGCCACCGCTGGCACTATTTTCCTCATCGTTAAAATTTGGGATGCCGTAAATGACCCGCTCGTGGGTTGGCTAACGGATAAAACGCAAAGCCAAATGGGCCGCCGCCGCCCGTGGTTGCTGTTCGGCGCGGTGCCGTTTGGCATCGCGTTCTTTTTGCACTGGCTGGTGCCGCCGCTGGATGATGGTGGCAAGTTTTGGTATTACCTCACTGTGGCGCTTCTGTTAGATACGGCGCTTACGGTGGTAGGCGTGCCGTACACCGCCCTCACGGCTGAGCTTACTTCTGATTATGATGAGCGCACTAGCCTCAACGCTTTTCGCTTTAGCTTCTCCATTTTAGGCGGCGTGTTGGCCGCGTTTTTTCACACGCAAATTGTGGGCGCCTTCCCCAGCCAACCGGCCATTGGCAACGGCGTGAGTTTATTCATCTGGTCAATCATCAGCATTGCTGGCCTCCTGCTTACCTTTGCCGGAACCAAAGAGCCAACCCGGCCTGTGGCCACTACCAAAGAAGAAGGTCCCGGCTTCTTTGAAGGCATCCTCATTGCCTTTCGCAACCGCCCCTTTGTGCTCGTCACCATCATTTATTTGCTCTCCTGGCTCACGATTCAATTTGTGCAAAATAACTTGTTCATCTACGCGCGGGATTGGGTGGGCATTAACGTGCAAGACTTTGGCCTGATTCTGCTGGCTCTCCAATTCTCGGCCTAGGGAAACAGAGGGTGTACTACATCGGCGCGGCGGTATTTGTGGTGGTGCTCATTGGCTTGTATTTTGTTCAGCCGGGCCAAACCACCCTCCTCACCGTGTTGGCCATTGTAGCGGGCGTGGGTGTAGCCGTGTGTTACCTCATCCCATGGAGCATGTTGCCGGATGTGGTGGAGTTGGATGAACTGGAAACCGGCCAGCGGCGCGAGGGTGTGTATTACGGCTTTTTTGTTTTCCTG
>JAEURM010000153.1 GCA_016789245.1 Anaerolineales bacterium | reverse complement strand
CAATTGCTCATCAACGCGCAAGAACTAATACGCTCCGGCGTATTTCTTTGCGTGTTATTCGGGGAGTTGTCCGGCAAATTGCTCAAAAATTCCAACCCGAGAAGATTATCTTGTTCGGTTCTTATGCCTATGGCAAGCCCCATGTTGGCAGTGATGTGGATTTGCTGGTGATCATGGAAACTCCGTTGCGCAACCGTGAGCAAGCGGCCCAAATTGCCCGCGCGCTCAACTATCGGTTTGGGTTAGATGTGCTGGTACGCACCCCGCAACAGCTAGCAGAACGCTTGGATTTGGGCGATTTTTTCCTGCAAGAGGTTGTGACCAAAGGTAAAGTTTTGTATGCACGCCCTCACGCGTGAGTGGGTGGCTAAAGCCGAAGGGGATTTTCGGACAGCCAGCCGTGAGGCCCGAGTGCGGAAGGCACCCAACTATGACGCCGTTTGCTTTCATGCTCAACAAGCGGCTGAAAAGTATCTCAAAGCCTATTTGCAAGAATAGGCCCACCCCTTTCCTCGGATTCACCACCTCAATCAACTTTTAGAATTGTGCCTAAATTATGAGGCTGAGTTTGAGTTGCAACGCGACTTATTGAAAGACTTGAACAAGTACGCCGTGGAAATTCGCTATCCCGGTGAAAGTGCTAACAAAGCTGATGCCCGTGCGGCACTTCAAGCACTCAAAACTTTTCGCACTTTTATGCGACGCAAACTGCGAATCAAGTAAATAGCTACCCGCGAACCATCAGCCGATTAGTAATTTAGTAGCGCCAGCTTCAGGCTGGCGCTATTTTTTATGACACGCTGGTTTCTACCTGAATCCTTTCCTCGTATTCTACGTTAAACCCTGCAGGTGTCAGTACAATCCGCGCCTGAGGTACTAAATGTGAATCCTTTTTGCTGGTTAGCCGTTATTCCACATAACCGGGCCAAGCGTGATGTTTGACCAGAACCAAACCAACATCATCACGCGCGCCCAACGAGGTGATGTGGACTCAATTGGCCAACTGTACGATCAACATCAAAACGCCGTTTTCCGTTACCTGTGGGCGCGGCTGGGTGAGCGGCCCCAAGCCGAGGATTTAACGGGCGAAGTGTTTTTGCACATGCTGGATGCCCTGCCGAATTACCGTGCCACCGCACCCTTCCGCGCTTGGCTATACCGTATTGCACGCAATTTGCTCATTGACCATTACCGCAAACATAACCACGCCCAGCGCGTGCCGCTGGAAACAGCCGAGGCCCAACCCGCGCCCGAAACCGATGTACTCAATCTCGCCGAGCGCCGCATCACCCTCAACCGCCTGCAAGCCGCCCTCAACCAACTGGATGAAACGCAACGCGAAGTGGTGACTTTGCGGTTTTTGGCCGGGCTTTCACTGCAAGAAACGGCCGCCGCGCTAGAAAAAACTGAAGCGGCCATCAAAGCTTTACAACATCGTGGCTTGGCCGCCCTCCGGCAAGCCTTAACGTCTGAAGAGGTGGTGTTATGAATCAATCGGATTTATTGCAAGACGCGCTGGCCCGCCTAGAAGCCGGCGAAAAACTAGAAGTGGTGGCGGCCAGCTTGCCCGCCGAAGAAGCGGAACTGCTGAAATTGGCCTCCGGCCTGCGCACCTCACAACCAGCGCGCGCCGCCAGTGATGTACAGACCCAGCGCCAAACCATTCTGCGGGCCGCGCAAAACAAACCTGCTCAGCCCCAACCGCGCCCCCAGTGGCTTTTGCCTGTAGCGCTCTCCGGCGCGGCGTTGGCAGTAGTTTTCATGCTGGGCGCTTCTTTGCTAGCCGTGGGCGGGCTGTGGTGGTGGAACAACTCACGTAGTGGTGCCGTGGCACAAACCACACCCACTGAAACTGTGGCCACAAACCCACAAACGTCCGCATTGAATGATGTAAAAGGTTTTGTGCAAGTGCAAGCCAGTGATGGCACTTGGCACGCCGCGCGCGCAGGCGAAAGCGTGGCCGTTGGGCAGGCCGTGCGTACAGGCGCGCTCTCTAGCGTAACGCTGGCGTTTTTTGATGGAAGCTACGCTCACCTGACGGCGAACAGTGAACTGAAAGTGGACGCGCTGACCGCGCCGGCCACCGGCCTCCGCACCATCCGGCTTACACAACTCAATGGCACTTCCACACACACAGTAGCCAAAACCACCGAAGCTACTTCAGTGTATGAAGTGAATACCCACGCTGGCGCAGGCCGCGCCAAAGGCACGGAGTTTTCCGTTTCCGTTTCCGCCACGGGCGCTCAGTTCACAGTGACGGAGGGCCAAGTGGAAGTGGGCAACGCCGCCGCGAACGTTTTAGTGGAAGCTGGCTACACCACCGTGATGGCCGCTGGCCAGCCGCCCGCACCACCCGCGCTGAGTATTGCGGGCGAAGGCGAAGTGCAACTCATCAGCCCCGATTTATGGCACATGGCTGACCAGAACTTTGCGGTGAACACCGCCACGGAAATTGTGGGCGAGCCGCAAGTGGGCGATTGGGTGGCCTTTGAAGGCCGCCAATTGGCCGATGGTACGCGTGTGGCGGATACCATCACTCTGCTCAAACGCCGCATTACCAATACCTTCACTTTTATTGGCACCGTTGAAGTTATCAGTGATACGAGTTGGACTATTTCTGGCCGAACCGTGTTTATGGATGAACTGACGGAAATTGAAACTGGCCTGCAAGCGGACAATATTGTGGAAGTGCAAGGCGGCATTGCCGTGGATGGCACGTTCTGGGCTTCGTCTATTGAACTGTTTGAATCAGTGGACGGCGAAACATTCACGCTGGAAGGCGTGGTGCAATCCATCAGCAATACCGTATGGGCGGTTTCTGGCTTTACATTTACGGTGAACGTGAGCACCACCATTGACGTGGGCATTGTGGAAGGTGATATGGTGCGCGTGCAAGGTGAAATTCTCGCCAACGGTGAGCGGCAAGCGTTCTCCATTGAGAAGTTGGCCGCAGGCGTGGAAGGCGAGTTTGATTTTGTAGGCATCGTCATTAGCACGGAGCCGTGGAATGTGAGCGGCGTGCCGTTGGAAACGGATGCGGAAACAGAAATTGATGATGGCATCCGCGTCGGCAACCGTGTGCGCGTAAGTGGCCGCTTACTCACCGATGGCACTTACCTCGCCACTGAAATTGAACAGCTAGATAACGGCGCACGCCACGCCATCATCTTCACGGCCCGCGTAGAGAGCATTGAGCCGTGGGTGGTGGGCGGCGTCACCGTCACGGTAGATTCCAAAACGAAGATTGATGCGGAGATTGAAGTGGGTGATTGGGTAACGGTGAAAGGCAACTTACTGCCGGATAGCACCGTGCTAGCCAAGAAGATTACGCGTGTGGCCGGGCATGATGAGTGCACTCTCACCACCGCCATAGTGGTAGCGATTGATGGTAGCACGCTCACGCTGGATAACGGCGAAACCATTACACTGGATGACTCCATTACGCTCAGCGGCGTGCCAGAAGTTGGAAGCACGGTGCTGATTACGGCGTGTGAAAATGCGAGTGGTGAACTGGTGGTGATAAAAGTAGAAGTAATGGGCGATGAAGGCGGAACGCCAACGCCAACTCTCACGCCCACGCCCGACTTAACCCCAGTGCCCGGTGAGAAGGTGACCATTTGCCACATTCCGCCCGGCAACCCGACTCGCGCCCGCACCATTACGGTGGATGCCGCCGCCGTGCCCGCCCACCTTGGCCACGGAGATACGTTAGGGCCGTGTAAGTAGTATTGGGTTGATTTTTAAACAAGAATTCCACAAATTTCACGAAGTAGTTTCGGGTCATTCGTGGAATTCGTGTTTTAACGGCGCGGTTTATGAACGCGCCAACCACGCCATGGTTTTGCTGGCTAATTTATCTAGCGCTTCCACGCACATGGCTAAATGCTCTTCTTGGGTGTCTTCAATTTTGTTGTGAGAAATGCCGCGCAGGCTTTGCACGAACAACATTACGGTGGGCACGCCCGCACGGGCAACTTCCGCCGCATCATGCAGTGGGCCACTGGGCAGGCGGTGTACTACGCCAGCGGTTTCCTGAATAGAAGCCGCGCATAGCTCAATCAAATCTGGGTTGAACAGAATTGGTTCAATCTGCCAGATGCGGCTCCACGCTACTTCCACTTTTTCTTCAGCGGCAAAACGCTCACTGGCGGTTTTGGCTTCGGCCAGCATCGTGGCCAGTGTTTCGGCGTTCAGGTGGCGCTGGTCTAGCGTCATCTCGCATTCACCCACCACAGCCGTTACAATGCCCGGCTGAGTGGTAACGCGGCCCACAGTGCACACGCCGCCGTGCCGTTTGGCAATCTCGCGGATTTCCAGCCCCAGCTTGGCCGCCGCGCCAAACGCATCGCGCCGCTTATCCATGGGCGTGGAACCGGCGTGCGCACTTTGGCCGATAAATTTAATAGCATGCCGCTCTACACCAAACGTGCCCAGCACCACGCCAAGCGGCAGATTCAGGCTTTCCAGCACTGGGCCTTGCTCAATGTGTAATTCCAAGTAGGCGGCGGCGTTCTGCAATTCTTTCTTGGCTACGTGCGCTTTATCCACCTCCACGCCGTGCTGTTGCAAAACATCGGCCAAGCGTAGGCCGTCTTTATCTTTCAAATCACGCAGTTTATCCGGCTCCATGGTTCCGGCCACGCTACTGCTCCCAAACAAACTGCGGCCAAAGCGCGCGCCTTCTTCATCGGCCCAATCCACTAAACGCACCGTCACGGGCGGCGTGCCTTCACGGGCAATGCGCCGCAAAACTTCTAACCCGGCCACCACATTCAAGCAACCATCTAACCAGCCGCCGTTAGGCACGGAATCAATGTGGCCGCCAATCAACATTTCTTTTTCACTTTGGCCTTTGAGCGTGGCCCACACATTGCCGGCTTCATCGCGGTGAATTTCCACCGGCAGTTCCGCCAGTTTGCCGCGCATCCACTTGCGCGCTCTCAGCCAAGTTTCCGTCCACGCCACGCGTTGGGCGCCGTTTTCATCGCCAGTGAGGGCGCGGAGTTCTTTTAGTTCAGCAATGGTGCGGTGGGGGTTGAGGTTCATAAAAATCTCCGATAGAAATTAGGACACGGATGAATTAATGGACGCAGATTCACGCAGGCGCGGCACGCGGATTTTGAATCAGCGTCCATCTGCGTCCCAAAAAAATCTTAATTCGTTCTACCCGTTTTTACAGCAAAAGAAAACAAAAACAGCGAAGCCGAAGCTCCGCTGTCTGTGTTTCGGCGAGAACAATTAGTCGTTATCGCTTCGGCGTGGGCGGCCGCGCCGCTCGGGGCGCTCGCGTTCCGTGCCGTTATCACCGCCGCCTACTTTGCCTAGCGTCTCCAAAAAGTCCATGTTGTTATCGGTTTGGCGCAAGTTTTCCAAAATGGCTTCGGTGGCGTTGGTTAAGTCCAAGCCAGCGCCATTGGGCGGGGCCGCAATCATTTGGCCAAACATGCGGCGCAGGAGCCACACGCGCGGCGTGATATCTGGCCCGAGGAGTAATTCTTCACGGCGGGTGGAAGACCG
>JAEURM010000152.1 GCA_016789245.1 Anaerolineales bacterium | reverse complement strand
GGCGGCGTAGGCGGCGTGGCGTTCCGCCTCACTCAGCGGCAGGGCGGCAAATTCCTCCTCATCCAGCACCAAGCTGGTTCCATCCACATTCACCCATACATCCAACGCCAAATCTACTTGAACAAGCTCAGCTTCTGAAATTTGTGCTGGGCGAGTGATATTGCAATACCAACCTCTGAGTGCGCCTGTGCCCACAGCGTAAATTTCATACACGTTATACCAACGGTCAGTGAAGAAGTGCTCTATAAAATGGTCACCGTGCTCTAATGTGGTGTAGCCGAGTTCTAGCCGCGCGGCCCGGGTGAAGATGGCTTCCACGGTGACGGCGGTTTCCGTGCGCACCAGCACCCGGCCAGACCAGCGGTAGGTTTCTTCACCCGCTAAATTAAGTTTGCGAATTACAATATCCATCATCTCGCCGAGCATAACACAGGAGCGCGCATGGCCTTTATCCCGTTGCAATTTCATGAATATCCGCCGGACGAAATGTTCCGGCGCGCCGCTGACTTTAGGGCGGAGATGCAAAGGCGGCGCACGGTGCGGCACTTTTCTCCACGGGCTGTGCCGCCGGCGATTATTGAAGAATGTTTGCGCACAGCCGGCACAGCGCCCAACGGCGCGAATTTGCAACCGTGGCACTTTGTGGTGGTGAGTGAACTGGAGCGTAAGCGTGCCATCCGTGAAGCGGCGGAAGCGGAAGAGCGCGAGTTTTATGGTGGCCGCGCGCCGCAAGAGTGGCTGGACGCATTAGCGCCACTCGGCACCGATGAGCACAAGCCATTTCTCGAAACGGCACCGTATCTGATTGTGTGCTTTGCGCAAAGTTACAGCTTACTCCCGGATGGCCGCAAAGTGAAGAATTATTACGCGACGGAGTCCGTTGGGATTGCGATAGGCATGTTGGTTACGGCAGTGCACCACGCTGGCTTGGCCTCACTCACGCATACGCCCAGCCCGTTGGGTTTTCTTAATGAGATATGTGGCCGCCCTAATAACGAACGGCCCATTTTAGTGTTAGTGGTGGGTTATCCGGCGGTGGATGCCCAAGTGCCGGATATCCGCAAAAAGCCGTTAGAAGAAATTGCCACGTTTTTGTAACCTGTAAGGCTACACCGTTACGCCCAACGCCCGCAATAGCTCAGCTTCTTGTTGACCAAACTCCGGCCACGTAATCATGCCGCGTTGGCGGGGGCGCGGCAACTGCACCATATGTGTGGCGGCCACGCGCCCCGGCCGCGCGCTTAACACAATTACCCGGTCTGCCAAATACAGCGCTTCTTCTACATCATGGGTGATGAACAGCACCGTTGGCTTGAATTCCGCCCACAGCTCTAATAACCAATCTTGTAGTTCGCGCCGCGTCAGCGCATCTAACGCGCCGAACGGCTCATCTAACAAAAGCACATCGCGTTCAGAAAGAAGGGTGCGGAGTAGGGCGGCCCTTTGCCGCAAACCGCCGGAGAGCGCGGCTGGGTACGCCGTTGCAAATTCACTCAGGCCAAAGCGCGGCAAAAGGGCGTGTGCCTGCTCACGCGCTTCAGCCTGCGGCATACCGCGCAATTCCAGCGGCAGGATGACGTTATCCAGCACGGTGCGCCACGGTAGAAGTAAATCTCTTTGCGGCATGTAGCCCACACGGCCCAAGCGCGGCCCAGCGGCGTTGCCCTCCAGCACAATCTCGCCCGCATCCGGCTCTAGCAAACCCACCAGCAAATTAAACAGTGTGCTCTTGCCACTGCCGGATGGCCCCAGCAGAGTTACAAATTCACCCGCTGGCACGCCAAAGGAAATATCTTCCAACACGCGCAAAGTTAGCCCTTCCTCATGAAAGGCTTTGCTCACGTGCCGGAGTTCAATCTTGAAAGCTGGCATTACGGAAGAAACTCATTGGTGAACGTTTGGCCCGCATTCAACGGTTGCGTGATGATGCCCTGCGTTTGCATCCACGCGGCATATGTTTCCCACACGCTCTGTTTTTGCTCGCCCCAACGCGCCGCTTCGGCCTGATAACGCGGTGAGAGCCACGCTTGGCTAGCCTGCACCAACGTGGCATCCAACTCGGGCGCGGCCTTGAGCAACACATCGCCCGCTTCGGTTGGATTTTCAATGGCAAATACGTAGCCGCGTGAGACGGCTTTCATAAAAGCCCGTACCACGGCTGGCCGCTCGGCGATGGTTTTTTCGCTGGCAATGATGACGGGCGTGTAATAATCGGGAATGCAATCGGTATGGTCTGCCAGCATTTGGTAATTGAGTGGGATGCCCTGTTGCTCCGCTTGCACGCCTTGCCAGCCGTAGAAAATCCACGCCATATCAATCTGCTCGGTACTCAACAAGGCCAGCGGGTCACTAAAGCCGGTCTCCACAATTTGCAGTTGAGAAAAATCACCGCCCGCGCACTTCATCAACGCTTTGAGTGTGGGCGCTTCAAACGGGCTACCAAAAGAACCGTACTTCAAACCGGCGTACTGCGCGGCTGATTGCACGTTCAGCGTGGCGCGGGAGGCAAAACCGGAGGTGTTGTTTTGGATAATGGCGGCAATGGAAACTAACGGCACATTATCGGCGCGGGCCAGCGTCACTTGCTCTTGAAAACTCACCCCAAAATCAGCCACGCCGCTAGCCACCGCTTGCTCCGCAAAAACTTCACCGGGCTGGATGATTTCCACTTCCAAGCCTTCCGCGGCAAAGTAGCCTTTATCCCGCGCTACAAACAAGCCGGTGTGGTTGGTGTTAGGAACCCAATCCAGCATCAGCGTAACTTTGGTGGTGGTGGTGGGCAGTGTAGCTGGTACACAGGCGGCTAAAAACAGGAACATGGAAAGGCCAAGCGCAAAAATTGGGAAACGAGGGAAAGAAAAGGAAACAGTTCCCATCATTTCCTTTTGGTAAGTCATTTTCATTTCAATCCTCCAATTCTCTAATTCTCTAATTCTCTAAACTACACACTCAATAAATTCCACTCTCATCCCATTGTTGCCGCCGTTGTGCGGAGAAATACCACGGCAGAGCTAGCCGCTCGGCCCAGAGCGCCAGCCCATACAGGCCAATGCTCACAATGGCCGTCAGCGCAATCGCCGCAAATACTTGGTCTGTGGCCAGCGCGTTTTTAGAGCGAAGCAAATACAAGCCCAAGCCTTGTGAGCCGCCCACCCATTCCCCAATGGTGGCGCCCACCACGCTGTACGTGGCCGCTACCCGCAAGCCAGAAAAGAAAGCGGGCAGGGCGGCGGGCAAACGCACCACGCGCCAAATTTGTTGGCGTGTTGCGCCCATGGCCCGCAAGAGCGCCACGTAATCCGGGTCAGCGGAGGCCAGCCCATCTGCGGTGTTGATGGCGAGCGGAAAAAAGCACACCAGCACCACTACCAACACTTTGGGCAGTAAGCCGTAGCCAAACCAAATAATTAATAGGGGCGCAATGGCGAGGATGGGCACGGTTTGTGAAGCCACCAAGAGCGGATACAGCGCGCGCCGCATGAAGCTGGAAAAATCCATGAGAGCGGCGAGGGCCACGCCTAGCAGAACGGCTAGCACTAAGCCCAGCGCCGTTTCTAGCAATGTGGCGCTCACGGCGCTTAGCAACGTGGCGCGCGTTTCCCACGCGGCTTGTAAAACTTGCGTGGGCGAGGGTAAAACAAACGCGGGTAAGCCACTGCGCGCCGCGCCCACTTGCCACGCCAGCAGGGCGGCCACCATCAGCAAAAGCGGCGGGAAAGTTTCTCTTAGCCAGTGTTTTTGTAAGGCCATGGTTAATTCTTCGCGGTTAAGTATTCTCGGTGTGAATGATGAGTAACAGGCCAGCTTGCAACCCCACGTAGGCTTCCGGCTGAGTGAGTGCATTGCTTACGCCGCGCGCCGGGCCAACGGTGAGCGTTTCGCCGTTCAGCGGGTAGCGCAGGCCGCGTGTGGTGATGCCGTCCGCCGCGCCGCCCAACGGCAGTAAACTCACCGTATCGCCCACTTGGCCGCGCACGGGGCCGCCCGGTGGGCGCAGAAGCCAAGCCGTTTGCCCGCCCGCCCGCACTTCCAGAGAAATGTGCGCCAACGCCGGATGGGTGAGCAATTGCAGATTGGCCAGCGTCATATCTAAGCGGCCGCCCAGCGCGCCCAACACACAGATTTTTTCCGCGCCCAGCCGCGCGGCTTCCAGCAAGGCCAGTTCCAAATCCGTTTCATCTTTATCACGCGGGAAGCGCTTGAGCGTGATGCCCGCTTGCTCCAATTTGGCCAACTCAGCGGCAGTGAGAGAATCAAAGTCACCCACGGCCAGTTGCGGCGTGAGCTTGAGTGCCCAGCAGTGCCGCGCCCCGCCATCCGCCGCAATGATGAAATCATCCGGCTGAATAAAGGCGCGTACGCGTTCCGGTTCTGGCAATTCGCCGTTGGCGAAGATGATGACTCTTTTCATGCAATTTTCTCTCGCAGAGAACGCGAAGCTCACAAAGTTTTCTCGGTGGTTCTGGCGTTCTTTGCGAGAGATTCCGCAGAAAACAAAAACACCCTCCGGAGAGGGTGTTCGTTCGAGCGTTTACGCTGTGTATCCCTCCGCCGGCATTATCCGTCAGGTTCTTTCGGTCTGTGTTGTAGGCCTAGGGCCAAACACACTCTCAGCCGGGTTTCACCCAGCTCCCGTGTTTAGTTGTTATGAGGAAATGTTATCGTGATAAGGGTGGATTTGTCAATTGAGATTTGTATTACATGTAATGAATTCGATGAATCATTGAGTCAACGTAGAATTCACTAAAATCTTGCGTACGCTTAGCTGTGCCGATGGTGTTAAAAAACTTTAGGAGGTTATTGGGCCAAGATCTGCCAACGAGAAACCATATCATGTGGCGTGGACTGATGCGATAGGTGTTTTCAGGTGAGAACAAGTTGATTTCGCTATTTTCATCCCACATGGCGACTTGCCATTTCCAACCATAAGCTCTACGCACTTGCTCAGCGAAAACCCATCCTACATATTGCGCTTGATCATTTATCTTGTTTTTACCTTGAGTCTCTATGCGCCTAATATCAACGTACTTTTTTGTAGCAATGACAATAGACCTAGGCTTCGATGTGGACTTTGCCTTCAGTTTCTTTTCGTGTAATACACTAAAGCCTTTGACTACCCATTGTTCGACTTTAGCTAACTCATCAACTGTTAAATCACGGTGGCTGAAATCCACTAGGCTTTCACGTGCCATTGCCTGGCCTTTGGTGGGGTGCATCATAATGCTGGGTATTGCGCGTTTTTTGTCTTTGTCAGCATATTGCTGTGTCCAGTTTGTTCCCTCGTCATTTTCAGGATCGAAACGAATTATTTGGGATTTGTAAAACTTCTTCTTGAATTTCTCTTCGATTTCTTGGATTAGATCAAATAGCTTTAAATCACCCCCTGAATCTTTAACTTCGTTTCGGTTGTTAAATTGACAAAACCAAGTCGGTGCCGAACGCCAATAGATGAGAGATGCTGTTCCAGCGTCACACTGTGGTTGATTGATAACCCACTTTAAAGGTTTGTGGCCGTAGTCCCA
>JAEURM010000151.1 GCA_016789245.1 Anaerolineales bacterium | reverse complement strand
TGACGTAGACTTTCATTCATCCGAAACCGGGCGCAGGCCCTTGTACACCGCCCGGCCAGCCAACGTGCGCAAAATGGTTTGGGGCGGGCGGTTAATGCTTTCGCCCAAATCATTGGGTGAAAGTGGGCGGTTGCCGTTGGAAAGAAATAAATGAAAAACTGCGTCCACCAACGAAGTATGTTCCGTCAAGAACTCATTTAGGGGTTTGCATTGGGAACGCAGTAAGTATTGCGCCTTATCCACTAAGCGTACTTCGGCGGTAAGCGGGTCAACATCATCAATCGTCCCGCTACCTTGCCCCTGAGCGAAGGCATCTTGATATTCTGGCCGGAGGTGCTTTTGCACGTCCACGCGCAACTCGCGGGCCTCACGCGCCCACCAGTCAAAATCAATGTGGAAGCGCGTTGTTAGGGTAGGTTTAACTAAGGAGCTCACTCTTACTCCGTCCATTGAGATTGATCAAAGCGCCAGTAGGCATCGCCCACGTGGGCGTAATAGGGGCGCGTGATGAGTTGATAAAAGACTGGCTCTGGTGGGCAACGCCGCACCACGTTTACGGCGGCGTACAGCGTTTTGGCATGCACGGCGCTTTGCGGGTTTAGCTTAGCCAATTCACGGAAAATATCTGCTACCAGCCGCGCAAACGGCGCGCTCTGACTCTTGAGCCAAATTTCATCCACACCCACCAAGTTATCTACCGCAATCACCATCAAATCATCATAGTTTACGCCCACCAGTTTTTTCTGCATGGTAAAGGCTAGGCGGCCATCCGCCGTAACGGTGGCAGTGCGGAGCCACTCGCGTGCGGGGCGGCGTTTGCTGGCGCGGATAACTACTTCTTCGGGTGTTGAGCCGCGCGTCACCGTAATCTGCCCGCCCACGGGAAACTCCAACTTACGGTACCACTCATCCAAGCCGTACACATACCGTTGCTCCCGCACCACCCAACCCGTAAATTTCTCTTGCGTATCGCCATCCACCCAATTGAACAAGATGCGAGGGGATTCATACGCGCTGGGGAAGAACGGCTCCAGTGCATCGGTGAGGGGCAAGGTGCCTACGCGGCGATGCGGAAAAGTAACGTCCACTTTGGCTTCGTTCGGCGTGGTTTCTGGTGCGGCGGCTTTAAGGGCGGAGTATTCATCACCCAACTCACGCGTCAGGTTAATCAACGTCTCGGGCAGAACGCTAGCATCATAGTCAGGCGCGGCATTTTCTAAGCGGCGCGGCGGGAAGAGCACTTCCGGCGGCTCCAAACGCCGCAAGAACCACACTACTTGCCCAGACGGACCAACTTCATCAAAGCGTTGGTCATCTTGCAAAGCGGCGTGCAGAGAGAAGGCCTGCAAGTGTGGGTTGATGTTGGCCGAAAGACCCACTTCTTTGAGAAGTGCCTCGGTGGGCAGTGGCCCGCCACCGGCCATATCCAACACCGCTTCAGCCAAGTTGAGGTGGCCGATATTGACGGTGGCCAGCAAGGCACGCGGGAACCAACGCCCCGCCAGCCGCACAATATCGGGGCTGGCTTTGAGACGTGCTTCTAAGCGCGCACCAATGGTGACGCCATGATGGGCAACAATTTCTTCCGGCGTAGAAAGTTCAGCTTCGCTTTCATAACGGGATTGATCATTGAGCGCGTGCGACTCCAGCCGCGCGGCGTACTGGCGGCGCGGGCGGTCAGCGCCAAAATCCACCGTTATCACATCAAACGCTGGCATTTCCGGGTTGAGGCCCGCGCGCACTTCTACCACGGTGCCAATTTGGTTAACAGGCAAAGCAAACGCCAACTTCTGGCCCACCGCGTACGTCTCGCGTGGCACGTAAGCCGTGGCGCCTTGCTCCCGTTGCTTTAGCGCTTCGCTCTCGCGCTCATGGCGGCGGCCAATAATGACGCGCACCATCTCTTCGGTTGTGAGGGGAGTTTCGTCTTCCAGTAGGAGATTGTATAAGTATTCAAGGTCGGCTTCTTCAATCGTAAAGCCGGCGCCCCAATAGTCAGTTTTCGGTTTTGGATGATCGGTCAAGCTTTAAGCCTCAAGGCAGAAATATAAGATGTGGGCAAAATCACAGCAAGCTGGATTATACTCATTGCGCCAGCGTTTGCACAGCATTGAATTTACCCGCGTCACCCTGAGCGCAAAGGTCAAATGGTTGGTTTTATGCGGCTTATGCGCGTGCAGGGTTCGTTGCTGAAAGGCCAATTATGCATCCCCCACAATTTATTACCGTTTTCACCGCCTCCGGCCAGTTTGAAGCGGAGATTATGCGCAGTTTACTGCAGGCGCAAGGCCTCACCGTGCGCCTTTCACAAGAGAGCGCGGGCGCAGTGTACGCCTTCACCGTTGGCCCGCTCGGTGAAGTGGAAGTGATGGTTCCCGAAAATGAAGTGGTAAAAGC
Organism: Anaerolineales bacterium; assembly: GCA_016789245.1. The sequence goes on along the minus strand of JAEURM010000151.1, from coordinate 3,131 downwards.
GCGCGATGTGCTGGAAGCGTACAAGCGCGGTGAATTTAATTCGGATGAGGAAGTGGCGGATGGCGAGAGTGAGCAGTAGAGTATTACGTGCAGAACGATAAGTCACAATTTCAAAATAAACCCTGCTTCAATGCATCCACCTGCGCCTGCATAAACGCTCGCACCACTTGAGATTGCGGCGCAAACGTATCAAAGCCGTGGAAAGCGCCGGGAACCACGTAGCACTCACACGCCACGCCCGCCGCTTGCAAACGTTGGGCGTAAGCCACACACTCATCATGAAACATATCTAACGTGCCCACGCCCAGCCACGCCGGTGGCAAGCCGGAAAGATTTTCTCGGCGGGCGGGCACGGCGTACGCGGGCAACTGCGCCGCGCCGGGCTGAGCGCGCAAGTATGCCTCCCAACCAAAGCGGTTGCTGGTTTGGTTCCACACCAAAAAATCATCGTGGGCAAAATCAGCCCGCGCCGCACTCCGGTCATCCAACATTGGGTACACCAGTAATTGAAAAATCGGCTTCACTTCTCCCCGGTCATGCGCCAAGTGCGCCAGTGAGGCCGCCAGCCCCCCACCCGCGCTCTCGCCGCCAATGGCTAGCCGCGCGGCATCCACGTTCAACTCAACGGCCTGCTCGGCCACCCACTTCAACGCGGTGTAACAATCTTCCAGCGGCGTGGGGAACGGATGCTCCGGCGCAACGCGATAATCTACCGAAACGATGACGAGGCCAAGCGCGCGCACCAACTCTATGCAATTCGGCTCATCTATTTCTGGTTTGCCTAACACAAGGCCGCCGCCGTGCATCCATAGCAGAACGGGCGCGCGCGCAGTTTGCAGTTTAGGCTGGTAAATTCTCAAACGGAGTTTGGCTTTTGAATCGGCGCTGGGGATAAAACGGTTTTCAATGTGAATATCAGCCGGAGGGCGGCCAAGGCGCGGCAAGCTCAGTAACAGCCGCAACAACCACAAGTTGCGGGCACTAAAAGTAAAGGCTGGCAGACGTTTAGCAAACAGGCGCAATTCAGGGTGAATTTCGACTTCCAACAATTTATGAGCCATAATGCGTGGCCTTACGCCCGCAAAGCCAGCGTAAACAACACCAGTGCCAGTACCGCTGAAATCGTTCGGATATGATTCCAACGCGTCCAGCCCACGGCATAGTTGCGCCACGCCGCTTCAGCTTCTGCGGGTTGAACTGATACTTGGGCCAGTTGGTTATTGAGAGGGATGTTGAAAGCCACCGTCACCCCTAAACAGCCCAACAGATAAATTAAACTGCCCGCCACCACCCAGCCGCTTTGAGGAGTTTGCCAATTAGCCAAAGCCGAGATGATTAAGATGCCCGAAGCCAACGGCGTGCCTAGAAAAATCAATAGAAATAGCGGGTTTACAATCGTCAGATTGATGGCCTGCATCACACTTACAGCATTGGCGGGCTTGGCCTGATTGAGCGCCGGGATAGCGAAGTTAGAAAACGTGAAGAAGATGCCGGCCATCAGCCCACAACCGATGATGACGAGCGGCAGGGTTAAATCAAAGAGAGTTTTCATAGTTGCCCAATGCGAGCTAGGCCGTTTACGGAAATTCCGTCTCCGTCCAAATCAACGGATCAGTTTGAATGCTGGCCACAAACACTTCCCAATGCAAGTGTGGGCCGGTAACGCGGCCCGTGGAGCCGTTGTAGCCAATAATCTGCCCCGTTTCAATTTTCTGCCCCACCTGCACTTCCATGCGGCTTTGATGCCAATAACCCGTGAACACGCCCCAGCCGTGATCCACAATCACGGAATTGCCACGCACGGTCAGCGGTTCAGCCAGCACCACCACGCCGGGCGCAGGGGCCGTAATCGGCCGGTCATCGCCGCCGGAAAAATCTACGCCGCCGTGAAAAGAATCATATGGCCCACCGTTGTACGAGCGCAGTGAGCCAAACAATGAGCGCAGAGAGCCTACCGACGGCAAAACAAACAAGCCGTTCCACATCTTCACTGGCGAGTTCTGCGAAACAACGCTCATAATCTTTTCAAACTCAGGCTGTATGTTGGCCGGGTCAAGCGTCTCCGGCGGAACGGTGAGCGGCGGATCTGAGCCGTATTCCCCGGCCCGCACCGGCAAGTCTTGCGCAAAGCGGCCCACCACTTCGCTTTCAACCGTAGCCGTCAGCACCAGCGGATACAAATTCGGCTCAGCCAAGCGGTAAACGGCGAGTAAACCGTAATACGTGTTCGGTTGCGCCGGGTCGGAATTAAACGCCATCTTCCAACGCCCAAGCGCACCAGAAATTTGCACCGGCTTCTCCGTCACCACTTTCACCGCAAGCATGCCACCCTGAAAAAACGGTGTGGGCCGCAAGGTGAATTCACGGAAGAGCGGCGGCAAAGCTTTGAGCGGCGTTGCGCCGCCCGTTAACCGCCAACTGGTTTGCGCCAACAACTCGCTGGCATTCGCTTTGCGGTTGAGGCCTGCCACCGCCCACACCTTTTGGTTGCGCGCGGCTAATTCTGCTAAAGCTGATTGACCGGCGGCCACGCTCACACTAAAACCATTTTCCAGCGGCGTAAATTCTGGCGTGGCCACCAGCACCAGCGGCTGATTGATAAAGACTCGGTCTGGGTTCACCAGCCGGTTCAATTTCACCAGTGTGGCGCGTTCCATGCCAAAACGTGGCACAAGGCTAGAAAGCGTTTCGCCTGCTTCTACAAAATGTGTGAGGAGTGGGCCTTGCACTTGCGCATAACCCGGAATGACCAATGTAGCGCCAACTTGTAACGCATTGGCGTTCACGGTGGGGTTGGCGGCTTGCAAAGCTTCCAGCGTTACGCCAAATTGGCGCGCAATGGCAAACAGCGTATCGCCCGGTTGCACCACGTACGTTGGCCCGTTGGTGGGCGCGGTATCTTGCGCGCGGGCCGCAGGCGGAGCGGCGGCCAACAGCAGGCTAGCGGCCAACAGCAGGCGAAGCGTCTTCAAAATCAAACTCATCACCAATGGCAATTTTATCTAAAAGTGCGGGCGCCGCTTCTAGCGTGTAGCGGGCCGCCTCACGCGGCGCGTAGTAGGGCCGCCACGGCAAAGCTTCCACTTTATCCACCACCCGGCCTTTGGAATTAATCCAGATGGCGGCAATGG
>JAEURM010000150.1 GCA_016789245.1 Anaerolineales bacterium | reverse complement strand
TTAGTAGAGCTAAGGAAACCCAATATCGGCGCAAAGCAGAGAACATATTCCCAGCACAAAAAACGCGAAGCGTTTTGGGCTTCGCGTTCTGAACTAAAGTGATTACTTACTGATGAATATACCCCCCCACCAAACCGTGCGCGGCTTCCATGATGACTTCGGAGAGTGAGGGGTGGGCGTGCACGTTACGGGCAATTTCTTCAATGGTAAGCTCCATATTGTGTGCCAAGGTAAATTCCGGCAAAAGTTCCGTTACTTCTGGGCCAATCAGGTGCGCGCCCAAAATTTCACCGTACTTGGCATCCGTCACAATCTTCACAAAGCCGCCGTAATCATTTAGACCCAGCGCCTTGCCATTGGCTTGAAAATTGAACTTGGCCACTTTTACCTGATGGCCCTTTTCTTTGGCTTCTTTCTCTGTGAGGCCAAAGGAGGCTACTTGCGGGTGGCAATACGTGGCGCGCGGCATAGCCGTGTAATTAAGCGTAACCGTGTGATGCCCAGCAATTTGCTCCGCGCACACAATGGCTTGCGCCGAGCCGACGTGCGCCAACATCAGCTTAGCCGTCACATCGCCGATGGCCCATAGGCCGGGCACGTTGGTGGCCATCCGGTCATCCACCACAATCGCGCCGCGCTCCATCTGCACACCTAAAGCTTCTAAACCCAAGTTAGCCGCGTTGGGGCGAAAACCGGGCGCCCACAGAAGCTGTTCGACTTCCAGCGTTTCTGGGCCGTTAGGGCCGGTGACTTTCACCTTCACACCCGCGCCTGCCACTTCCACGCTCTCAAATTTGGTGTTGGCTTTCACTGCAATGCCGGCTTTGGTGAACTGCTTACCAATCTCAGCGCTGATTTCTTCATCTTCACGCGGCAGAAGCGTGGGCAACATTTCTACAATGGTGACTTTTGCGCCGTACGCGTTCCATACTGTGGCAAACTCACAGCCAATGGCCCCGCCGCCAATAATGATGACGGATGCGGGCAGTTTCTCTTGCAGAATGGCTTCCCAATACGTGAGCACGTTTTTGCCATCTGGCTGAACGCCGCCGAAGAGGGCCACCGTGGCCCCGGTGGCGATGACGATGTTTTTGGCCGTATGGCTTTGCTTACTGCCGTCTTTGGCAGTTACTTCCACTTCACTTTTGCTTTTGAGCAGAGCTGTGCCTATGTGCACATCAATCTTGTTCTTCTTCATCAAAAATTCCACGCCTTTGGTGAGCCGCGTGGAAACTTGGCGGGAGCGTTTAACCGCCGCGCCAAAATCTAGTTTTAGGTTCTCAAACGAAAATCCAAAATCCTTAGCGCCGTGCCGCAGTAGCTCCGCCACTTCAGCGTTTTTGAGCAGAGACTTGGAAGGGATACAGCCTACGTTTAAACACACGCCGCCCAGCCACTGTTTATCTACAATAGCTACTTTTTGCCCTAACTGCGTGGCGCGAATGGCGCACACATAGCCCGCCGGCCCGGCCCCAATCACAATCACATCGTAACTAGCCATGAGAACTCCTTGTTCTGCAAAATCAACCCTAGAATTTTACCAACAAAAAGCCCCGCCGTTTCCGGCGGGGCTGAGGCACACATTGGTGAGGGCTAAGCCCAATTTTCTAAAGCGGCTTTTACTACTTGCATAAACCTATCCGCCACCGCGCCGTCTAGCACGCGATGATCAAACGTTAGCGAGAGATAGGCCATGGCGCGCACCGCGATGGCATCATTCTCCAGCACTACTACGCGTTTTTGCACCGCGCCCGCGCCCAAAATGGCCGTTTGCGGCTGATTGATAACGGGCGTGGCAAATAGTGAGCCGCTCACGCCATGATTCGTAAGGGTGAACGTGCCGCCCTGCACTTCTTCAGCTTTTAGTGATTTGGCGCGCGCGCGTTTGGCTAACTCATTAATTTCACGCGCCAAGCCCAGCAAAGATTTTTCATCCGCGCGTTTTATCACTGGCACAATCAGGCCATCTTCCAGCGCCACGGCCATGCCAATGTTCAGTTCGCGCTTCAGCCAGATTTTATCTTCACCCCACTGGCTGTTCACCACAGGCACGGCTTTCAGCCCGGCCACAATGGCACTGATGAAGTACGCCGTGAGCGTGAGTTTTGCGCCATCGCGCGCGAACGCTTCCGCGTGTTTTTGCTGATGCGCGATAACGCGGCTCATATCGGCTTCAAACACGGTGGTGACGTGCGGGGCGGTATTTTTACTCCGCACCATGTGTTCCGCAATCAGCTTACGCATGCCATCCACCCGAATGAAGGCATCATCACTGGATGTAACAGGTGACGGGGCACGAGTGACGGCTGGCGGCGGACTGCTGACCGGTAACGGTTCACTGATAACGGGCCGAGCCGTGCCGCCATGCACATCTGGCGTGGGCGGTGGGGTTTCAATCTTAGGCGCAGGGGCCGTTTTCTGCGCTTCAATATAGTTCAGCACATCTTTCTTGGTGATGCGGCCACTCAAGCCAGAGCCTTGAATTTGATACAAATCCACTTTGAATTCATCAGCCAATTTGGCTACCACGGGCGAGATAAAACCCAAATCCCGCTGGCGGCCCGTTTGCGTGCGCTGTATCAGTTCGGCTTTTTCTTCTGCATGGTGGCCGTTGGTTTTAGCCGCAGGCGGCAAATCCACCGCCGCGCCCGGCTCACCAATCACCGCAATGGGCGTGCCCACCTTCACCACCGCGCCCTCCGCCGCTAGCACTTTTAGCAGTACGCCACTGGCCGGGGCCGGAATCTCCGTATCCACTTTATCGGTATTCACTTCCAGCAAGGCTTCTAGCTCGGTCACAGCTTCGCCTTCTTGCTTCAACCATTTGCCAATGGTGCCTTCTACAATTGATTCGCCCAGTTGGGGCATGATGACTTGGGTGGGCATAAGGACTCCAGAAGTCAGGAGTCAGGATTCAGAAGGGCGCTTCTGAGTTCTGACTCCTGTATTCTGACTACTTTAATTAGCGGTAAAACATCGGATAACCGGCCGGCTCGGCTTCGTGCAGAAGCTCGTAAATGGTTTCAAAGATTTGCTCCACGTTGGGCTTAGACCAGTAATCACCATCTGAGCCGTAAGCGGGGCGGTGCGGCTGGGCGGTGAGCGTGCGTGGCTGAGAATCTAAGTAACGGAAGCCGCCCTGCACTTCTAACACTTGTTGATACATATACGCCGCTGTGCCGCCGGGCATATCTTCATCTAAGAAAACAATGCGGTTGGTTTTGCGCAATGATTCGGTGATGCGGCCATAAATATCAAACGGCAGGAGCGAGCGCACATCCACCACTTCCACTTCCACGCCCACTTTTTCTAGCAGGCCAGCCGCTTCCATGGCGTGGCGGCAACATGCGCCGTAAGTAACTAACGTTACATCCGTGCCGGAGCGCAAAATTTCTGGCTCACCAATAGGGATGGTGAACTCACCAATGTTATCCGGGCGGCGCTCCCGCAAGCGGTAGCCGTTGAGCACTTCTACCACTAAGCCCGGCTCATCAGATTTAAGCAGAGTGTTGTAAAAACCAGCGGCCTGCACCATGTTACGGGGCACTAACACATGCATGCCGCGCAAAAGATGAATGATGGCCGCCATGGGTGAGCCGGAGTGCCAAATGCCCTCCAGCCGGTGGCCGCGCGTGCGCAGAATCACGGGCGCTTTCTGGCCGCCTTTGGTGCGCCAGTGCAAACACGCCAAATCATCTGAAAGTAACTGCAAGCCGTACAGCAAATAATCTAAATACTGAATTTCCGCGAGGGGGCGCAGGCCGCGCAGAGCCAAACCAATGGCTTGCCCCACAATGGTGGCTTCTCGGATGCCGGTATCACTCACACGCTGTTCACCGTATTTGGCCTGCAAACCGTTGAAGCCTTGGTTCACATCACCCAGCTTGCCCACATCTTCGCCAAAGGCAATTACGCGCGGGTCACGCGCTAACATGGCATCAAAGCAAGCGTTCAACACTTCAAAGCCCAGCAGTTCTGGGGAACGGTCTGAGAAGCGCGGGCGAATTTCCGCCATGTTGCGGGCCGCTTCGGCCGATTGGCTGTGCGTGAAAGAGCTGTAACGCTCACGGCCCAAACGGTTAATTTCGTTTTTCCATTTGATGAGGGGCTGGCGCGTGGTGGCCGGTTCGTCCTTGAGCGCAATCAGCGCATCGCGGATGGCTACCTGCATCTCACGGCGGAGCGGCGCGGCGGAGTTGAGTAACTTCTCTTTGATAGGTTTAAGCGCTGGGCCTTTGGGCGTAAGCGTGGCAATTTCATCCAGCAGTTTGCCCAAGTCTTTGTGTTCGCCCCGAATGGTGTCGTTAAAATCGGCCCACGCTTGTTGGCGGGCTTTTTCTGCCGTCTGCCGCGCGTCTTTATCAATCTGGTCAAGCGGTTCGGCGGTGGCCAGATTATTTTCAATCAGCCACAGCCGAAATTGGCGCAAACAATCATGCTCACGCTCCCACTCCAAACGCGCGTTAGATTTATACCGTTCATGCGAGCCGGAAGTGCTGTGTCCTTGCGGCTGAGTCAGCTCCGTCACGTGAACAATGGTAGGAACGCGTTCGCCGCGCGTCACTTGCTCGGCCCGCGCAAATGTTTCCAGCAGGGCGGCGTAATCCCAGCCCTTCACTGTAAACAAATCAAAACCGGAATTGGAGCCGGGCGTGCGTTGGAAACCTTCTAGCAGAGCGCCGATATTTTCTTTGGTGAGCTGATGTTCATTGGCAACGGAAATGCCGTAGCCATCATCCCAAATCACCACCATGGCGGGTGCGCGCAAAACGCCAATGGCGTTGATAGATTCCCAGAACAAGCCCTCGGCGCAACTGGCGTTGCCAATGGTGCCCACGGCAATTTCATGGCCGGTGGTGAAGTGTTTGAGGGCGCGCAAATCCGGCACTTCTTGAAAGAGACGGGAAGCGTGCGCCAAACCTACTAGGCGCGGCATTTGCGCGGCCGTGGGAGAAATATCTGGCGAGAAGTTTACCTGCCGGGTTAAATCTTTCCATGTGCCATCCGCATTCAAACTACGTGTGATGAAGTGGCTGTTCATGGAGCGGCCGGCCGTCATCGGGTCAGATTCTACGCTGGCGTTGGCGTACAGCTGGGCGAAAAACTGGTCATAAGTGGTAGCGCTCAACGCAAAAGCCAGCGTTTGGTCACGATAATAACCAGAACGAAAATCGCCCGGACGAATGATTTTCGCCAGAGCGATTTGTGCGAGTTCTTTGCCATCACCGAAGATGCCAAATTTGGCTTTGCCGCTCATCACCTCCCGCCGCCCGATGAGGCTAATTTGGCGGCTGATGGAGATTTGAACGTAATCGGCGAGGGCGTCTGCGGCGTATTCTTTCAGATTAAGGTTCGGTTCAACGGTTGCTATCACTCAGTCATCCTTGAGCCTTGTACCCAACCAATGGGTTTTTATGTGCAGATTGCCTAAATCTTAGGCCGTCCCATCGTAGAGCATGACTAAAAGACCGTCAAGGTGGAAATAGGTAGGATGGATTGGTAGTTAGGGAGGTTAACACCCTTTAGGCAACCGCTGGC
>JAEURM010000014.1 GCA_016789245.1 Anaerolineales bacterium | reverse complement strand
CTGCACCCCTGGTGGAACAGCCAGAACTGGCGCGGGTGGCGGCGAACCATTCACTTTCTGAACCACAAACCAAGCAGTTGGTGGCGCAGGTGGCGGCCACGGGCCAAACGCCGCAACAAGCCGCGCAAACGCTAGGGCTGGCGGCTGTTCGTTCAGCCCAACCAGGTTCAACAGCCGAGCCAGAACAACAAAGTAGTGAAGCGTTCCAAAGACTCGTGCGCCGTTACTTTCCAGAGTTAGCGCCGCGGTCAATGCAACTGTTGGCGGAATGCGTTGCGCAGAACGCCCTGCCCGCCTCAGCCTTGAAAGTGGCGGGCTTGCTCGTGCTGGCCGGCTGGGAGGTGGCCGAGGCGTTGCAAGTAGCACCCAAAATCAGCCAGCGCATCGAAGTTCGCAAAATCCTAGCCTTCAACGAGTGGTGTGCGGACTTTGATCAGCGCCTGGCGAGTCACACACCCGCCCCGGAGTGCGCGCCGTTATTGGCCGGTTTAATCAAACGCCTCAGCACCATCAAGCAGGCGGTGCTGTTGGGCCAACCCGAGGCGCCGAAACAGAAACGAGGTGGTCGCGAGGAGCGCAACCCGTCCAGCGTCCACTAAAGTGTGGGCAGAAATGAGCCAAGTATGAACACAAAACTGTCCGTCATCTACTTCATTCTCTTGAGCGCTTTGGCCGCGTGCGGGCCAGAAACCGCCACCCCCAATCCGCCGCCACCGCGCCCAACAGAATTACAAACATCCATTGCGTTGGCGACTGAGACGGCCACGCCGAGCGTGACACCCTCCCCAGTGCCTACGGTGGATGGCACCGCCGTGGTGGAAGCTACGTTGGAGAGTATTCGGCTGGCCGCCGTGGCCACCGGCTGGCCGGAAGGCTCGGTTGAGTTTGAAGTGCAAGTTCAGGCCACGCAATGTGCGGTACTTCCACCGCCCACGCCCACCGCCCTACCCATCGCCATTGTGGCCGCCAACCCGGCCACGGTCAGCACCACTTGCTTGGGTGGCGATTTGCCATTCGAACACAAAGCGTGGTGGGTCAATGGCCGGTGGGTAGAAGCCAAGCACTGGCAGTTGGCCAATGCGGCTGAGGTGCAAGCGGCCCAGCAAGCGTACCTCAACTATCTGACATATCTGTGGTCTGAACCGCTCACCACAACCACCCAGTTGGAGCAGTTTCTGGTGTACGGCGATGAACTGGCCGCGTCGCGCAGTTGCCAATTTCCATCCGTTCTGCAGGCGTTGAGCGGGTTCGTACAACAGGGCCAGTGGGTGCAGGTGTCACCACTCGAGGCTTGGCAGTGGTCAGAGGATTATCAACTGCGGCTAAGCGCCAACCAAATTGAGTTGGCGATGCCCTGGAAGGCACAGAGGCTAACCCAAAGGCTCGTAGACCTCACGACTGGCAAAGTCATTCAGCAAGCAGCGCTCCCTTTGCTCGCCGGCACGGCCATCTTGCGCTACGACGTTGACACGCAATCCTGGCGTTTGGTGGATGACGCCAATGGGTATTTCTGCACGACGGTGGATTTCTTTGTGCAGTAAAGGCAATTACAGGCAGGCTATGAAACTAATCACCAATTTGCGAACAGAATACAAACGGCCACACGCTTCCGGCCAAATCGCTGTCACGTTGGCCCTGCTGGTGCCGTTTCTCATTGGGTTACTGGGGCTGGTGGTGGATGGCGGCTTGATGATGGTGCAGTACCGTCGCGGGCAAGTGGCCGTGGATAGTGCCGCCTTGGCCGCCGCCACCCAACTCGATGAGGCCACATTCTTAGCCGATAACCGGGTGCAACTCGACTCGAACTTGGCGCACGCCGCCGCGCTTCAATACGGCCAAGAGAATGGTGGCGGTCGCGTTGCCATCACGGCTGTATCGGTATCCGACCGCTTCGTTACTGTTTCTGGCCAAGTTACGGCCCGCACCGTGTTCCTGCAACTGTTGGGCGTGCCCAGCGTGCGCTTGAGCGTGTGGTCACGCGCCGAGCTCAAGTATGGCATCACGGAAGAAGGGCAATAACTTCATGTTCTCTATTCAAGGAGTGTCTATGCCTTATTTTTTGTTTCGCGTTATTTTGGTCAGTTGGTTGATCATCGCCCTGGTTCAAGTTCCCACCGTGATCAACGCAGCTGGGCCGGTGGCGACACCCACGCCTAGTTGCCGGCCGGATGAGTTCTTCGATCCGGTGATGCAGATTTGTCGGCCCCTGGCGAAGCCTTGCCCACCCCAAACGATTGATATCAACGGCAATGGCGTGGATGACGGCGCGGGCGATTGCCAAGCGCTGGACCGCATCGCGCGGCCGGACGCGTGTCGCGTTGGTTCGCCAGATGAACTTCGCTCCCAAAATCAGTTGACGTGTGGTCTGCCGTGGGTCGTGGGTGGCCGCCGCCTGACGCTGTCTGCCGCACCGGGGTGTCTCGATGTTCGGCGTTCGTTGTATCCACGCGCCATCGTGGGCCTGCCGGTGGAATTTAGCGTTGACCGCATTATCCCGCCTGGCCAGCTCGCTGGGGTGGCGTTTGGGCAACCGGGGAGCTACCGTATCTCATCGAGTCAACCGTGGACGACCGAAGGCCTATACCTGCATGAACGCTATGGGGCGGGAGTGACGGATGCGTATGGCCGCCGCGCATTTGATACCCGCACGCTTTTGGCTGGTGACGCCCACCCCTACCCTTCACTCAACAATGTCCGCGCTCACTTGGAGTTCCGGTTGAAGGCGACGGATGACCAAATGGCTTGGGTGACTGAGCGCTTGCCACAGGCGGTGTATGGCGGCCTACAAGAACCGGTGGAGTTTTTGTATCCCCGCGCCAGCTTTCCATTACCAGAGTATGGAGAGCTGTACACTGCCGATGGCCCAGCCCAGAATGGGGCGAACATCTTGCCCGCCTTCAAACTGTGGGTGCGCACTCAATGGCAATTGGTGTTACTGACTGAATGGGATACCTACACTGTCAGCGCCAACAACGCCTACATCCGCAATGGCCACGTTCGCCTCGAAGTGCCTCTCGGCGGCCCGTATGCCAGTTTACGCGCTTGGGATAGTCGCCAAACAAATGTGAACGTGGCCGAGGCCTATTGCAATGCTTCCGAGGGTTACATCCCAGTGCCCGTGATTGAAGCTCAGGCCGTCCTGCAACCCTAACCCGAATTTTTTCCACAACTTGGAGTGAACGTTATGAGTCAACGCAACTTGACAGTGATTGTGCTCGCCTTAATTCTGATGGTGGGTGGCTTTTTAGGCGTGCTGTTTATCGGGCAAATCGTCAATCCGCCCGCCGCCACTATCGCCGTGGCGCTGGTGGATATCCCGGCTGGCACTCCCCTGACCGAGGATTTATTCGCCCTCGATGAAATGACCATGGACCCGAAAGTCTTGGCGACTTTAGTCCAACAAAACGAACTCGACCAATTCATCGGCGGCACAGTGATTGAGCCCATCCATGCCTTTCAACCCTTACCCAAAGCCGGCATCAGCGCCGAAGCCAATCCGGCCGCCGCGCGGCGTTCAGCGCTCGCGCTCTCAGATCCCAGCTTGGTGGCGATGGTGGTGCCCGTCACACCCGACACGGCCCCGGATGCCATCGTGGAAGGGGATTTCGTGGATGTGAACTTTGGCGTCAACCTTAACTCACAACCGACGCGCCTCACCACGGCCCCCACCCCAGCGCCGTTTGCCGAAACTTTTAGCCCGTTTGCTGAACCCACCTTGATGCCGATGGAGACCTTGACCGTCACTGCGACCCCAACTTTGGAGCCCCTCTTGATGCTCCCGGTCGCGAAAACCATCGTTAGCCAAGCGCGCGTGTTGGCCGTCATTCGTGAGGAGCGGACGACCACGGTGCAAAACGAAGGCGATCCCGCGCCGCGCACGATTGTGGTGAAGGGCAAAGCCATTGCATTGGTCATCGCCATTCCCCGCGAAGCGCAAGAGCTGTTGGGCTTTGCGATTGATAACGGCACGGTGCGCGTGGCCTTGCTCTCGGCCGCTTTACCAACTGAGCCGCACGCTCAACGCCAGCCGACGTTGGGCATGACGTGGAATGACCTCGTGGCCCTAGTGCGGATGGAACGGGAAGCTTTTCTAGCGGAAGGTTTACCGAACGAACTCATCGGGCCCGGGGCGTTTGCCATCGAAGCCACGCGGGCCGCCGCGCAAGCGGCTCTCACGGCCACCGCCGAACCAACCCCCACGCCTGAGCCGAGTGTTGGCCCAACCGTGACCCTCACCCCCACGCCGTAAGGCCACCGCCATGCTCAACAACATTTTCAAACCCAAACCCGAAGCGCCGCTCACCCTCACACCCATCAGCGTCTTACTGGCCGCGCCCATCAATGTCAGCCAACCCTTTATGGCCCTTGGCCCAGGCCAATCCGAAGCCGTTTGCATCCACACGATGGTGCGCGATGTGGCCGATCTGCTGGCGGACGTCCAGCAATTCAAACCGCAAATCGTCCTGCTCTCGCCGGAAACGCGCGGCTATTCGCCCACACTCGTCACGCAACTCACGCAGTGGTCAGATTTCCCTATCGCGGTGGTGGGCTTGGTGCCGCCCACTGGCAATTGGGGCGCGGAGATGGCGAGCAACGGCGCGCTGACGTTCTACACCACTCCCGTCACATCGTCCATTGTGGAGCAATTTGTGCAGGAAGCCCCGCATCTGGCCGCTCAGGCGCGTGAGCACTGGAGTGCGCCCCTCATCGCCAGCGGCGTTTCCCGCCAGGTGGTTGAGAGTGCGGGGGCCACACCCTATCGCACGGGCGTGATCACTTTTTGGTCCGCCAAAGGTGGCGATGGCAAGACCACCTTGGCCGTCAACAGCGCCTGCCTGTTATCCCAAATTGCGGGCAAGCGCGTGCTTTTGGTGGACGCCGATATGAACTGTGGCCGCACCGCTTTGCATTTGGATATCGCGCCGGGCCAGAACACCCTCATCCATTTGGCCAGTGATTACAAAGCCAATCAGAATCAACTGACGGGCAAGATGCTCAAGCACCGGCTCGCCGCCGCCGATCGGCAACGCGATGTGCGCACAGGGGCAACTGAAAGCCGGCTCGATGTGCTGTTTGGCATCACCCGCATTCAGCAGGCGAGCGCCCCGGAATTGTTTGGTCAACAAGGCCAACAGTTCATGACCGATCTATTACGGTTGGGCCGTGAGTTGTATGACTTTGTGATTGTGGACTCCGGCTCCAGCACGCAAATGGGCCCGCACTTTGGAGCGCTCCTCGCGGCGGATAGCGTGATGCTGATTTGCACCTCCGACCGCACCAGCCTGTATCACAACCGCGAGACCTTGGAAGCGTTGATCAAACAGGCCGATATGCGCGCCGATAAGTTCAAGTTGGTGATGAACCGCTACGACCCGGCCGACCGCGTGGACTTGAAGGACGCGGCCAACTTTATGCGCTTACCTATATTCGCTACTGTGCCCGAAGACCGTTCGCGCTCGGTCATCGCCGCTGTCAATCAGGGGCAACCCTTTGTTTTGCAACACATGGGCCGCAACTCGGCCGAAGTCGAAGCTACCCTGCGCGGGATGCTGGATATCAGCGAAGAGATTTATCCGCCGATGGGCCGCCTGATCGCCGAACGGGCACGCCAACAGGCTAAGCGCCCGCGCTTTCAATGGACGCTGGGGAGGTCACGCCCATGACTCATGCTTGGGATTACGGCCAAAGCACCTACGACCCATTGACGGTCGCGCTTGAACCGACACCGACCAAATTAGTTGCGGGTGCCGTGCCGCCCGCCCCTTACAAAACGGCCTTAGATGACCTCCGCCATCGCGCCCTAGAGCAATTCACGTCGGCAGAGCTGGATCAACCCACGCCCGCGATTTGGACGTGGACCGAACAGGCCGCGCTGGACATCGTTCAGCGGCTGAATGATCAGAGCCTGTCCGCCCGTGCCTGCCCAGCCTTTGATCGGCCCGACGCCGTCATGGCGCAAACCCTGCTCAATGATTTATTCGGCATGGGGCCGCTCGAGCCATTGTTGCGCTTACCCGAGGTAGAGGACATCGCCGTCAACGGCCCGCAGGACGTGTGGATCAAACGTCGCGGGCAATGGGAAAAGACCGAGGTGACTTTTCCGGATGCGGGCACTTTGTTGCTCACGCTGAATCGCGCCATCGTGCACACCGGTCGGCAAGCGGGGCCGCTGACGCCGATTGTGGATGCCACCCTGCGCCAAGGCCATCGCCTCAACATTGTCACCCAGCCTTTAGCCGAACCGTGGCCGGTGGCTTCCATTCGTCTGCATCGGTCGCACTCGCTGGAGATGAGTGATTTGGTGGCGCGCGGCGGAGGTGAAGCCGTAGCCCCAGCCTCGCGTTTACTGCCCGATTACTTCCAACATGAAACTGGACGCGGCATGTTCTCGGCCTTGGCGGCTACGTTCTTACACATGGCCGTGATCTCTGGCTTCAACATTTTGGTCGTGGGCTCCACAGGTGTGGGCAAGACCACCGTGCTGGGAGCCTTGGGCCGCATGATTCCGCCCGAACGCCGCATCTTGGTGATTGAAGACACACCCGAGCTCAAAATCCGCGCTGGCGAAAACTGTGTGTCCTTCACCACCCGGCCCGAAACACTGGAGGGCCTGCCCGCCATTGGCCAAGATGCGCTCGTGCGGGCCGCCCTGCGGCAGAGGCCAGATGCACTCACGGTGGGTGAAGCCCGGGGAGCCGAAGTGTTTGACATGCTCAAGGCCTTGTGGACAGGTCATCGCAATGGCCTGACCTCTCTGCACGCCGACTCACTCGATGATGTCCCTAATCGCATCCGCATGATGTTGCAAGAGGCCAACTTCCAAACCGAGGTCAGCGAAAACACCATCGCCTTGTGGATCGCCAAGGCCTTTCAATTGGGTCTGATGTTGCGGCTCACGGAAACCGGTCAGCGCTATGTGGAAGAAATCGCCGAGTTTACGGGCGGCGTGGAAGCCGGCATCCCGGTTCGGACCACCTTGTTTCAAAGGCGTTCCCAGCAACAGCGCCTCATTTGCACCGGCCATCGCTTGGCCGAGTCGCATGAGGCCATGTTGCACCAACAGGGCTTTACGTACGATGCCATCGCGCAGGCGGCCGCCGAACGCGGGGAGTTGGCCGCATGAATCCACTCAACATTCTCCTAGCCGTTATTTTTGCCGTAGGGGCTTTCGTACTCATCGTGGCCCTCGGCTACCAACGCCCCATCGTGCTCTCCGAAACCGAGCGTTTGTATGGCGGCGGCGAAGCGCGCCTCTCAGTATTAGAGCGCTTGCAATTGCAATTGGAGATGGCCCGCTTTACCGTGACGGCCAGTGAATTCCTGCGCGTCTCGGTGGGGCTCGCCATCTTGTTTGGCCTAGGTGCGTATGCGCTCTCTGGCGCAGTGTTGGCGGGGCTTTTGGGCGCGGTCGGTGGTGGGCTGAGCTTTTGGTTGTACCTATCACGCAAGGCCTCCCATGCCTTGGAGACATATGAAGATGAATTGCCGCAAGTCGTCGCGCGGTTAATGGCCGGGGCCAAGTTAGGCAATGCCTTTAGTGCGGCGGCTGAGCATGTGGCGCAGTTCGGCCCAGTGCAGTGTCGGGAAGATTGGGCCTACATCGCCGCGCAACTCAAAGCGAATGCGGAACTCGAGCAAGTCTTTCGCGTGGTGAGTCAGAAGCGCGGGAGCCAATTGCTCAACTCCATCTTTGAATTGTTATTGGTGCAACATCAGCGCGGCACGGGGCTGAGTGATGTACTGCCGCTCATTCAAGAAACGTTGGAAGAACGCGTGCGCACGGTTCGGCGCGCCCGCACCAAGCTCAAAGGCCCGCTCCGGGAGCTGTGGATTGTGTGCGCTACGCCGTTTGCGGCCGTCATCCTACTGCGCCTGCTCTCGCCGGAGTTTGCCGCCATGTATGGCACGTGGGCGGGCCAATTGGTGTTGCTTCTCGGTTGGGGCATCACGCTGACGGCGTTTGTGGTGGCCTATCGTTCGTTTTCGGCCGCGCTTCGGCGTGAAACCAACTTCTATGGGGCACTCAAAGCCGAGCCACGCCCGACTCTGCAACGCTCCGTGACCCAGCCAGACCCTGAACCGGTGCGTAGCCAGCCGACCACCTTCACCCCGAGCGCGCTCGCCACCGTTACGGCCCGCCCCGCGCGGCGCGAGGAGAACGCCGTATGAGCCAAACATTTTATTTCAATGTGTTCTTCGCGGCGCTGGTGGCCGTTGGCCTCGGCCTACTGGTCACCGCTTTACGGCCACGGCGGCAACGCCTGAGTCGGGCTTTTCGGCCGTTGGAAGCGAGTCAAGTCTTGGTGTCCGATTTGCCACCCTTAGCCCAACGCTTATTGGCGCAACCGCTGACGGATATCGGGCTGTATCTCTTTCAGCGCCAAGATGCCGAAACGGTGGAAGACCAACTCCGGCGCTCGGGCTGGCGCTACACGAGTGTGGGCGATTACTACGGCTCGAAGGTCGCCACCGCCGTCATGTTGTTCCTCGGCGGGTTGTTGTTGGCCTTGGTGCTGGGTGCTTCGCCGGGCTGGCTCACTGCTCTGGCCGTTGGCTTGGGCGCGCTGGGCTTGCAACTGCCTGACTATGAACTCAAGAAGGTCATCACCCAACGGCGTGAGGCGTTGTACCGCGAGATGGCGTGGACGTTGGATCGGATCGCCATGGTGATGAAGACGGGTGAAGCCCTCGAAAAAGCCATTGGCCGCGTCGTCAACGAGAACTACGCCTGGGTGGGCCAAGGCAGTGGCGGGTTGTTTATGGCTCTCCTGCGTGACATCGCGGCGGGGATGTCCACCCGACGCCACGACGTACGGGAGATGTTGGATGACTTACGGTGCCGCCTGCCCGACCACATGCCCGAGTTGGATGAGTTCTTGGGGGCCGTCCACGTCAACTTGAGCACCCAAAAAGCGATTGGCGATCAGTTGCGCGCGTTGGGCCGGGTGATGCGCGACCAGCTGAACAACCGCATTGATGAGGTCGCCCAGCGGGCCGAGTTGCAGGTCGTGGCCCTCACCTCGGGCGTCGTAGTGCCCGCGCTCCTGATTGTAGTGCTCGGGGCGGCGGTGATCGCGTTCAGCCAGAACTTCTGAGGCGCAAATGAGGAGCTTAGCGGCTGGGGCTTGGCTAGACTGTTGACCAGATCAACCCCGCCGCACAGGAGGTGCCGATGCCGTAGAACCCAATTGACCTGCCCCCTATTTTTATTCGAATGTTTTCTCATTGAAAGGACTCGACGTACATGCTCAAACAACTTTCCGCTCTCGCTCGTAACTTCATGGAAGATGAGGCCGGTTTGTCGGCCACCGAATACGCCATCTTGTTTGTGGTGCTCATCGTCTTCATTGTGGCCGCCATTCGGGTGCTAGGCCCCCGCATCATCGCCTTGTTCCAACGCGCGGGCGCGGCCTTGGACGGCGCGCAATAACCGGTCGCCACTCACCGAACGGCCCACCCGCGCACGCGGTGGGTCGTTCGGTCAGGATCACTCTCATGCGTCATTTTTGGTTTCCCTGTCACACCGCCGCGGGCGCTTCGTCGGCGGAGTTTGCCCTCGTCCTGCCGCTCTTCTTGAGTCTCATCATGCTCATTTTAGCCGTCGCTATTGGCGCTTTTAGCTTGAGCGTCTCGGCCACCGGCGTCGCGGCTGGCGCGCGGCAAGCCGGTCTAACGAGTAACGTTGGCGCCGGGTACGCCACCACGCGCCGCATCCTGAACGTGGTGAGCCCGGCGGCCGCGGTGTCTGGCGCGACCTCCATGACGATCGGTAGTTCCAGTTGTGAGCGCGCGCTCACCGCGCACCTCAGCGCCCCCACAGGCGTCACGGTGCCGCTCTTGGGCCGGCTCGGCTTTACGGTGCGAGCCGGTTCGCAAACGCGCGCGTGGCAGTTCTATCCCGGTCAACCGACCGATGACTGTGAATGAGCGAGGTTCCCATGTTCCGTTTTTGTTTACGCCCCCGGCCAACCCAACGTGGCCAAGCTTCGCTCGAGTTTGCCGTGACCGTACCGGTGCTCGGTCTGTTTGTGGCCGCCCTCTTGCTCTTCGGCCGTTTGCTCTACACCCACTTGGCCGTGATCACGGCGGCCAATGATTGTGTGACCACAGCCGCGCAAGCCACCGATGCCGCCCACGCGGTGGCCCAAGGCAACGCCGCGCGCGAACGGAGCCTGGCCAGTTACAACGTCTCACAACAAGTGACCACCGCCGGCATCGTGGCTTTTGGTAATCAATCGTCACGCGGCGTGAGTACGCCGTCACGCTATGCCTGCCAAGTGGGTTATCCGGTCAATCCCAATTGGGCCGTGACCTTGCCGGGCCAAACCTTCGAGCTGAAGTTCTTCTCATTGCAATACACCTTCACCTATAGTGGCCAACCCTACAAATCGAATTGGGAGGCGCAACCGTAACCTGATGCCCTACTTTGCAAGCACCTTAGCGGAAGTCGTTGCGCTCGGCTCGGGCCTGGCCGGCCTATTTTTCTCCGTGGCGCTGGTGGGCACGCTGCTTCAAGCCCACCTCAACACAGTGGCGGGGCAGCCGCGAGCTGTGGCGGATTTATTGGAGCGGTTACTGCCGATCGCGGTTTGTTTTGCCGTCGCGCAATCCGCCCCGCAAGTAGGTGCTCAAGTCGCCGCGCTCACCGCTTCAGGTGCCACTGGGGCCGAGGCCGCGCTCGCGCTTTGGTACAGCGTGGCCAATGTGCTGGTCAAAATGCTACTGGGTTCCGTGGGCGCGAGCCTTGCCGTGGGGGTTGCGACGGGGGCGTTGTCCGCGCAACTCGAGGTCTTGAGTGGTCAACCCCAACGCTTGTCCGCGATTGGGGTGCGGGTCGGGTTAGTGGTGCTGACGGCCGTGCTCACTTTACTCAGTCTGCAACTAGTCGACCTGGTCTTCACAGTGATGCGTTGATTGTCTAAATAAGGATTTATCTCCGATGATATGGAATATCTCTCCTCAACGATTTTTTCTGGCGCTGTTGCTTAGCCTCGGCCTGCTGGGCTTGTTCGCCACCGCACAACCAGCGCAAGCCGCCGGCCCAATTCCGGTGACGCATACGCGGCAAAGTGACCCGCCCCCCACTGAAGGCGGTGGAACAGACTTCGCCGGACGGCCTTTGGTCGACGTGCTGTACGCGTTGGCCACTCTCATTGTTCAGTTAGTCGTGTTTGGGGCCGGGGCCATTATGGCCGCCAATATCGCGCGCGGCGCGTTCTCCGCGCAGATTGCGAACCTGGTGGGTAGTCCGACCGGCATGAGCCAAGCCTGGATGAACATCATCGCCTCGGTCATCACGTTTTTGTTTGCCATCCTATCGCCGATGTTGATTGGCATCATCGCCGAAGCCGTGCGGAGCTATGTGAATGTCTCATTTACGTTGCCACGCTTCTAAGTGCGTGCGGACTACACTGACGGCCAGCCTGATGATCGGGGCGGTGCTGACATGGCCCGTGGTTTCGGTGGCATATGGTGCAGTCCTGCCCCAAACCATCGAAACACCCGAGCCGCCACCGCCTCCCATGGCCCCGCCTAGTAGCTCAGACACGACGACTCAAAACATCTTTCATATTTTGAGTTTTCCCTTTGAGACGATGACGGAAGCCGTGGTGCAGATGAGCAATAAACTGACGTTGTCGGCTTTCGAAGCGGCCGGACAGCACTTCAGTGGGGCATTGGACGCGCTGGTGTCGGGGCCGTTTGGCCTGGTGCCGACGGGCACTGAGAGTCAACTCTTCACGACCATGATTTGGCCACACTGGCAGGTCACGTTCTCGTTAGCGCTGATGCTTTTGCCCGTTACGCTACTCCTCAGCGCGGTCAGTGCCTTACGGTATGGGGCGGTCTCGCAATTCGGCTGGTTGGATCTCAAAGAAACAGTCGGCCACTGGTTTATCTCAGTCGGTGCGGCAGCGGCTTCGTTCTACTTGTTGAACTTAAGCCATCGCCTTGGCTTAGGGGCGGCCCTCGCCGTTCTGCAGGCCGATTTTGGGGAGCGCGTCTCGGGCAGTACATTGGCGGGCGCGTTTTTCAATGCCACGGCTTTGGTGGCCCTGGCGAGTAGCGCGTTAACTTCCCCGGTGGTGTTGTATCTGGCTTTCTTGGCCTTGTTTCTGGCCTCCACGGTGTTGCTCGGCTTGGGCCTGGCGCTGGCCGCGTATTTGGCCTTGGTGTATCTGCTCAGCGTCATCGCCCCGCTCGTGATTGTGTTGGGCGTTCTATCACCGTTGCGCTGGCTGAATGCGGTGTGGCTCAAGTCAGTCAGCCTGGTGTTTCTCCTGCCGTTGGCGGATGCGCTCTTGCTCAAAGCCGCCGTGTCGTTGTCGTTCAATTTGGTCAGCGCTTCAGGCGCGGGAGACATGGGCGGCTTTGTCGCCGGTCTATTTGTCACTGCGGGCGTCATCAGTGTGCTCATTGCCATCAACTTCAAGGTGGCCGAAGGCGTCTTTGGGGCTTTGGCCGAGGTGCAACAGCAAGCCAATGCGACGGCCATGGGTGTTCTGCAATTGGTGGCGGTGGCCGGTGGCTTCATCGCCGGGGGTGGTTCGGTGGGTGCGCTGGGCCTGACAACGACCCAAGGAGCCGTCACGCCATCACCCAGAGCCTCAACCTCGGAGCCAGCCTTGCCGATTGAACATGGGCTTCCCGCTTGGGCCGAACGGAGCCAGACCTGGGTGGCACGCGCCGAGGGTGCTGGGCCGATACCAGCCGAAGCGCCGAAGCTTGAGCCGGAAGCTGTTGAGGCCGCACCAGTGGAAGCGGACGATGCCGCTCGCCTAGGTCAAACGGCCTCGCCATCACGTTCGCGTTTAGCACAGTTTGTGGGCCGCGCGCTAAGCACCAGCACTCGCAATCCCATCCTACGTGGCTTGGGTGCTGGGCTCCAACTCGGGAGCGCAGTCTCTGAAGCCCAAACCGATCGGATTCACACACCCAGCCTTGAACCAGCCTCCTCGCTCGAACCCATCGTCGGTTGGCGCTCACCCAGGGGTGCGGCTGCGGAGTCACAAGCCTACTATCCAGATGACACTGATTTGCTGGCCCGCGATCTCCAGCGCACGTGGGCCAGCCATGGACGGAACTTACCGCCAGCAGACGCGCTCGCCCTCACGCAAGCCACTTATGGGGCGTGGCGGCAACAAGGCTTGAAAGGCGGGCTGGCCGCGCAACGGGCGCTCGCCGAAACGCTCACCGACCCCGAGCACATGGCCTCCGCCCAGAGCTTTGTGGCGGCTTTTGAAGGGCTGGCTGAGCGGCATCAGTTTGGACTGGATAAGGGCTTCGCCGAGCAGGTTAAGACGATTTACGACCGTCTCTCGCCTCGACCCGACCGTTTAGCGACCGGGCGTGACTCGGTATAGGAAAAGCACTATGCGACCTCCAACGCGATTGGATGTAACTCAAAAAACATTTCTTGGTCTGACCTATCGCCAGATCGGCCTCATGGCTGGTGCCGGTTTAGCGGCCGTGTTCACCTTTAGCCAATTGCACCTGTGGCCGATCTACCTCCGGGGCGGTGTAGCTGTCTTATTGTTGGGACTGGGATTGGCGTTGGCGTTTGGCCAAATTGATGGCCTCCCGCCAGAGCGTTGGCTGATCGATGTAATTCTCTTTCGCCGACGTTCCCGCCACTTCCTGCATCGCGCGATGCAAGGAGATGGCTCGGGTCGCCGCGTAATCTATCCCACTGCCGAACCAAATTCCAGTACGCGTTTAGAGGCGACCGACGAAGCCTCCAGTGGAACGCCCCAACCGGGTTTTCTGTGGCTGACGGCGAACATGATCGGCGTGGCCATCCTCACTGGTCTGGCATTGTGGCTGTGGCACGGCGGGGCCGAAGACCTATCCCGTTTGTGGCAAAGGTTCTAAATGAAACTCTGGTCTCTCCCCTGGCGGACACCCCACCGACCCAAGCCCACCGTGCCCGCCTTCCCACCCCAAGGCCATGTGGCCGCCACCGAATCATTAGTGGACGTGCTGGCCCTGACTGAGCAGTCCCTGGTATTGGAAAACGGCACCTTTGTGCGCGTCCTCGCTGTGACCGGGCTGGATGTCGAACGCGGCGATCCAGAAGCCAAGCATCGCCTCTGGGCCCAATTTGCCGCGCTCCTGCGGCGGATGCGCGCGCCCTTCAACTTTCAAATCGTGGTGACGCATCAGCCTCCCGATGGAACGGCGTATCAGCAAACCTGGGCCACCCAAGCCGAGGCTTGGCAGGCCCGCGCCGAGGCCAGCACCACTGTGATGGAACAAGCTCGCCGGGAACGGATGCGGACCGCGGCCCTCGCGACACAGGCCTTTCTGCAAGCCATGCACACGCAAACCCAATCGTGGCGGCACAGCTATCAGTTGGTCATCACCCATAACCCATTTGGCGAGACACTTAGTCAGAAACAGTCGCAACTTATTTTGGGAACAGCCGTCATTCAATCAGCAGAGGCGCAGTTGAACGAGCCAGTTCAACTGTTAAACGCGGCCTTGAATGAAATGGGCGTGGCCTTGAGATCGCTCACGCCGAGTGAAATGTGCGGGGTAGTATGGGAGCACTATCATCACTCCGCGCACGCACATTCAACGTCGCACGCTTTAACTGCACCCGCACCAGCGGTGTGGGCGGCCAGCGCCCACGATGGCGAACGGCTCAAGGACTTGCTCGCGCCCGCCCTGATTGAGGAACACGCCCACTACGTGCGGGTGGGCGAGGCCGTGGCGCGCGGCTATCACTTGTTTGACTTTGACCCACGTGCGCCGGTGGACGTGGCCGCATTGCTCGGCTTGCCGTTAGATATCACCCACGCGTTTTATCTGGCTGCCGCAGACCCCGTGCTCTTGCGGCAACAGTTCAAGGAGAAAGAAACTGAACTGCGGGCCGCCTCTCTAGTCGATGTGCAACGCGGGGCGCTCACCGATTGGAGTCGCCAGGCGGCGATTCAATCGCTCGAACAAACGCGGGCCGATATGGAGACTGCGCTCGAAGCGCCTTACTTTCTCCACTGGTACGCGTTGGTGTGGGCCAGCGACGAAAAAACTTTAGCGCAACATTGCCAAGCTTTTGAAACAGCCCTCCGGTTGCGCGACATTCGTTATCACCCCGCCACGCGGCATCACGTCAGTCTGCTCCAAACCACGCGCCCGCTTGGGCAACAAGCCTACAAGCTCAAGCCACGCAACATGTCGGCCGAGAGCTTAGGCCCATTCTTCCCGTTTGTGCGCCGCGAATATCGCGAGCCCCATGGTTGGCATTTTGGCCTGCATCGGGGGAATGGCTTGCTCGTGCAACTCAACCCGTTTGCGGACGGTCAACACCATGCCTCCCAGTTGGTGATTGGTTCGCCAGGCGGTGGCAAATCGGTGTATCTCAAACACACCATTGAGACGGTGTTGGCGTTAGGCCACCGGGTGTTTGTGATTGACCCGGAGCGGGAATATCTCTCGCTGGCCGTGGACTTTCATGCGCCCTACATTGAATTAGGCCGCCCCAAAGCGACGCGCACATTGGCGCTCGACCCACACGATGCGGTGGCCTTTCAGGCGCAATTGGTCACGTTGTGTGAACAGGTGGAAGCGCTGTCCGGTGAACCGTTAACAGGCTCACAAGTTGAAGCCATGGCTACAGTCTATCAAGCCGTGATGCTTGAGCATGGCCTCTTGCCCGACCGACCCGATACCTGGAGTCGCTCGGCCCCAGCTCTGACTGAGTTGATTGCGGCCCTGATCGCCGAGCCGCACACGTACGAATTAGGGCGCGTATTGGCTTACACTGAAGCTTTGGGCGGCGGTCAAACCATCAATTTATTGGACTTGAATTTAGGCTCGGAGACGCCGATACAAGATGGTGTGGAAGTATTGTGGGCCTTCATTCAAGCCATCACCCCACCCAACAGCGCGCCGCTGCCAGTAGGGGCTTTCAATGCACTGGCCGAGGCGTATCAAGCGATGTTGACCGCTGTGCCGGAGGGACAGTCCCCGAGCCTGGCGGCCTTGCACGCCACGCTCAGCCGCAGTGATCACGCGTTACACCAAGCGTTGGCCGATTTGCTCAACCCATATGCACATGGCATCTATGCGCCGCAGTTTAATCAGCCCACCAACGTCAATCTGCGCTCAGCGCCGCTGGTGGTCTTTGGCCTGAAATCGTTGCGCGAAAAACTAGATGAACGCTTGGTGGATGTGCTGGCGTGGCAGATCTTGCGCTTGGTGTGGAACGAGATTGCGGCCAGCGGGGCCGTTCAGCCGATTCATGTGTTTGTTGATGAAGCGTGGTATTGGCTCAAGCGGCCGGGCGCGGCGGCGCGTTTGGAGCAGATGTTGCGCAGTTTTCGCAAATACAACGCCGCGTTGCATTTGGCCACCCAACACTTGGCCGAGTTTGCGCGGGTGCCTGAGGCCAAGGCCATCACAGATTTGGTGCGCGTCAAAATGCTCTTTCGGCAAGAGGCGGAGGGCGCCCTTCAAACATTGACGCATCTGTTCAATTTATCCAACGCGGAGCAGGCCGACTTGCGCCGCGTGCGGAGTGGTGAGGGCTGGCTGTTGTATGACCACGATGTGCGGATTCCGCTCTATGTGGCCGTTAATCCTCGGCGGCTAAAACGCCTCGCCACCAATCGTGCTCAACAACAAGCGGTGGCCCGTGCTTCGGGCCGCGCCCAGCAACCGGTGGCCTGATGCGATTACTCAAGAGTTTGTGGCTGATGGGTTGGGTGTTCTGGGCGGGTGGCTTCTGCCTCTTCATCTTTATGCCGCATGTGTTGGTTTCGATGACGCTGGCGCAATTGCCCTTTGGGCAGGCGGAGCTGGCGCAGTGGCAACACGATGTGCCACCGGACTCCGAGGCCGTTGTGGATGATGGCCCGGTGCTGGCTGGTGTGGGCCGCGTGCCGCACACGGGTTACGTGGATGACCAAGCCCAACCACCCTCCGGCGTGCCATTACGCGGCCCCATTCAACACTGGGGCGACACGCACCCCCAGCCGTTGTTGGGTTGCCGTTTTCGCGACCCCAACTATCCCTTGCACACGGGCGTGGATTTGCCCGTCAATCGCGGCACGCCCGTTTACGCCACCATGAGTGGGCCAGTGGTATGGGCGGGCGAGAATGGGCCGTGGGGCTTATTGGTGGTAATTGAGAACGGTGACTACCAAATCTGGCTGGCGCATAATGAGGGTGTGAATGTAGCCGTTGGGGACTATGTGCATCGCGGCGCGACGGTGGCGATGAGCGGCAACTCTGGCCGTTCCAGCGGCCCGCACGTGCATTACGGCATCAAATACTTTAGCGATAGCGCCGCCGCAACAGGCGCTTGGGTTAATCCGGAAGCGTACTTTAGTGAAGCGGACGTCATCGCCGTGGGGTGTGGCCGATGACCGCTTATCCTCACGTTCCGGCGGACTGGCTCAGCATGCGCGTCTTGCCCCCGGCCCACAACTTGCGCGACGCGGCGGCGATGGAGCAATTGATTGGCACCCTCGGCCAAATGGCCGGGCCGATTGCCTTTGAACTCTTCAGCACGGCCACCGAACGACAATTTCGATTACGGGGTGAACCCGGCAGTGTGCGCCACGTCGCCCACGCGCTGTACGCGGTTTATCGGCAGGTGGAAGTGACAGCGCACGCCGAGGTTGAATCACGGATGGCGAGCACTTACGTGTGCGCGGCCCGCTTGCGGTGCGCCAAACCAGCGTTTCTTTCGCTCAAAACATGGCGTGAGTTTGAGGGCCGGGAGCCGTTGGATGCCTTGCTCGGCGCGTTTACCGGTTTGCAGGCGGATGAAAAGGTTTTAGCCCAAGTGATCCTGCGCGGTGCCGCACCCAAAGAATGGGCCATGCCGCACCTGAAACAGCTCGCCGCCCTCCAACGCCGAGGGTACGAAGCCGAAGCGCCTGCGCCCGCTCAACATCTTGTTGGGTTTGTGCTCGGCCTAGCATTGATGATGGTATGTGCGGTGTTGGTGCTCTGGGCCTATGCTGGCCCGGCGGACCGGTGGTGGTTGACCGGCCCGGCGCTCACTATCGGCGGGCCGCTGATGGCGTGGTGCTTCGCTTGGCGGGATACCGCGTGGCAAAGCACTTTGACGGAAGAGGCCGCCCACAAGCTCCGCGAACAAGCGTTGGCGGTAGATGTGCGCCTGTTCGCGTGGGCTTCAACCCAACACCAAGCGCACGAACTGCTTGAGCGCCTGATCTCGGCCTACGGGCTTTTCAATACGACGGCTG
>JAEURM010000149.1 GCA_016789245.1 Anaerolineales bacterium | reverse complement strand
CACCAGCATAGTGGCGTTGGTGCCTTGTGATTTTTGATTAAACGTTTGCTTGCCGTTCTTTAGGCCGCCCAAAAGCAGAGCGGCCCCCATCACCAGCAAAAGGTTACCGAGGATGGAGCCGGTGATGGAGGCTTTCACTAAATCCAACAAACCGGCGTTAATGGCCACAATGGTGATGATGAGTTCTGCCGCGTTGCCCAGTGTGGCGTTAAGCAGGCCACCGATTTTGGGGCCAGTGACGACGGCCAACGCTTCGGTGGCCTCGCCAATCAATCCGGCTAACGGAATGAGAGACGCGCACGCCAGCCCAAATACCAGCAAAGCATTCCAGTGTAGTTGGCTCCCAATAATGGCCAAAGGAATGGCCAACAATAGGTAATACACTGGCTTAATGTTTTTTAGAAATTTCATATCCCGCTCCGAGTTGTGGGTGTAGGCCGGAATTTTAGTGGAGGCGCGGTTTACGGGCAAGGAAAACTTTACGTCTCCAGCCAACCTAACAGCGCCCCGCCCGGTTTTGGTATCATCACTCCGTGAACGAATTTATTCTGGCGCTGAGCTACCTTACCCTCTTACCCACCAACTCACCTACAGAGGCTAACCGCCAACTGGGGCGAGCCGCGCGTTTTTTTCCGTTGGTGGGCTTATTGCTGGGCGTATTGCTCAGTAGCGCACATTTTGTTTTTGCCACGTTCTTCAATCCGCTGTTAGCCGCCACCCTTACAGTAAGCGCATGGGTCACACTCACGGGCGGTAAACACATCATAGGCCTCACCCGGAGTTTAGAGAGCTTCCCCGCCCCCGTTGAACGCCGGTTAGAAATTCTGCGCGGGCCAAACATCGGCGGGCTGGGTATGGCCGGCCTGTGCTTACTGCTGATTGCTAAAGTTACAACGTTGGCCACGCTCCCCAGTGGCTCCGTGCTCTTAGCTCTTTATGGAGCCACGTTGTTTGCGCGTTGGTTAATTGTGATGGTGGCCCAGCGGCCAGTGGCCCGCACCGGCGGCGTGGTAGATGAACTGGCACGCGGCCTCACGCGTGAAACGTTAGTGCTGGCCACGCTTTTGCCAGCGGCGTTCATCCTCTTCGGTGCCGTAGAAGTGCGGGTGCTCATTGCGGGCGGTTTCGCCTATCTCAGCGCGTGGCTCATCGGTTGGCTGGCACAAACCCGTCTCGGTGGCATTACGGATGAAGTTTTGGGATTGACGGTTGAAGTGGCCGAGTTGGTTTTTCTGCTGGCCTTCGCCGCGCAAATCATTTTGGCTAGCCCCGTTTAGCCCGCTTAGAACTTTAGCTTTAGGGGCTAAGCCGCGCCTAAACTTACACTAGTAAAATATTTGGCGGAGTATTGTTATGAATGCCAACCTCACCCTTCCCCGTTACACCCCCACCGAAGAAATTGCCAATAGCCTTACGCACGGCTTAGGGATTTTATTGTCAATCGCGGGGTTAGCCACGCTCACTGCTTTTGCTAGCTTGTTTGGCAGTGCGTGGCACATCGTCAGTTGTAGTATTTACGGCGCTACACAAATCTTCATGTACACCGCCTCCACGCTGTATCACAGCATTCCCTCACCACGCGTCAAAGCCATCTTGCGCCTGTTTGATCATTCCGCTATTTTCTTACTCATTGCTGGCACGTACACACCTTTTGCCTTAGTCAATTTACGTGGGCCTTGGGGTTGGTCATTGCTGGCGTTAGTTTGGGGCTTCGCCATCATCGGCATTGCCTTGCAAGCACGCCTCATTCGGCACAGCCGGTGGGTAACCACCTTCCCCTACCTCGCCATGGGCTGGGCTGTGGTCATCGCCATCAAACCACTCATAGAAAACGTAGCGCCCGGCGGGTTGATTTTGCTTATGAGCGGCGGATTGGCGTACACGGTTGGCACCATTTTTTATATCTGGCGGCGCTTGCCTTTTCATCATGCCATTTGGCACGGCTTCGTGCTGGTGGGTAGCATCTTACATTTTTTCGCTATCCTATTTTACGTTATTCCTTTAGCGGGTTAGTTGGAGGCAGAATTGTGGGTTCAAACGGATGAATAGCGGCGCTCCACCAAAGCACCTTCGGGGTGTGACTCTAGCCGCCTTGCTTCTATATAAGGGGCGAAATAGCTTTTACTTTTCTGTGGTTGGCAAGTTCGCCATCCGCTCCGCTTCTTGCGTAGCACCGAGGCTCGCAAACAGTTCACGAGCTTCATTCCATTTAGCTTCGCCAGCCGCCTGTTGCCCGTTGCGCAGTTCATACACGGCCCACACCTTAAGGGTGCGGGCGCGCTCACCCGTCATTTCAGTTTCGGTGGCAATGCGTAAACTCTCGGTGAAGAGTGAGGTGGCCGTGTGTTCCGTCTCATCCCCTTGCACAGTGACCGAGATGGTTTGATTGAGCCGCGCGGCTACCACGCCCAGCACGCGCCACGCCGCAATAATCAGCTCTTGGTCACCCGCTTCCTGCCCCAAGCTTAGGGCGGTGCGGCCTGCGCGGAGCGCTTCTTCCAGTTTGTTTTGCCCCACACACGCTTCTGCCAAACAGCGGTAATAAAAAGATAAATTCCAGTGGCTGGCCGCTTCGGTGAAGTGAATGGCTTGCCGCAAATCTTCTTCGGCTTTCACGTAATCGCCCAGTTCATTCCGCACTTCTGCCAAGTTGCCCAAATAGGTGGCCTCACCATCACGGTGGCCCACTTCCCGCGCCATTTGCAAAGCATCGGAGTAGCGTTCAAAGGCCAAGCGGCTATCACCGCGCCCATTGGCCAACACGCCAAGGTTGTTTAGCACCTGCATTACTTGCACCCGGTCACCAGCCGCTTGAAATACTTGGCTGGCTTCTTCCCAGCACGCTTCGGCCGCGCCGTAATGGCCCAAGGAATAGTTCACGCCGCCCACAAGGTTCAGGCCGCGCGCTTGCAACAGTTGTTGCTTGAGTACGCCAGCGTGCTCCACCACTTCTGCGCCAGCGGCCAGCGCCTTTTGCCCATCACCCAAACGCAAGTAAGTGCGGCCCATAATCCAATTGGCTTGCACCAATTCGGCATCCGCGTTGGCTTGCTCAGCCAACGTGCGGGCTTGCTCCGCACAACTCAGCGCCTTACGCAAATCGCCCTCATCGCCACTAGCCAGCGCCAAGCCGTACCACGCTTGAGACTGGGCCACTACATCATTTAGCTTTTCGGCCAAGTCACGCATAGTAGTGAAGGCTTGGGCGGCTTCAATGGAGCGGGCTTGAACCGTCAGCGCATCGCCTAACCCACGATAGACTTGAATTTTGAGGGCTTGAATTTCTAGCGTGTCCGCCCCGTGTTCCCACGCCTGCAAGGCGCGTTGAAAATTCCGCAAAGCTTCGGTGGGGGCAAAAGTGGTTTGCGCCTGCTTACCGGCACGGCCAAACCATTCGCCGGCGTGCGCCCAATCTTCCGCACGTTCAAAATGCTCGCCAATTCTGGAGGCGTACTCATTGACGCGGTCACCCGCCAGCTCCACCAACGCTTGCGCCACTTGCGCGTGATATTGCCGCCGCAACCGTTTAAGCACGCTTTCGTAGGTCACATCGTGCAGAATCACGTTCTTAAAAATAAACTCATCCGTGCCGGTGAGGGATGACTCTTCGCGCCGGAAGATGAGCTCTTTGCGGTTCAGGCCATTCAAGTGTTCGGCCGCAATTGGCTCCGGCGTGCCTAGTTGGCGCAGAACAGTATCCCAAAAGATGCGGCCAATCACGGCGGCTTGTTGTAGCGTTTCACGCTCGGCGTTGGGCAGGCTATCTAAACGCGCTTGCAGAATACCCGTTAACGTAGCGGGCACGCGCACTTGGGCCAGCCGCTCTAATTCCACCCGCCACGCGTCACCGCCGGTGACGATTACGCCATCATCAATAAACATCTTGATGAGTTCTTCAATGTAAAACGGGCTTCCCTCGGCACGGGCCACAATCATTTCCATCAACAAATCTGGAATTTCTGGAAGCTGGCGCAAAATCTCGCGCACCAACCGGCGGCTGTCATCCAGTGAGAGCGCCTTCAAATCAATGCGCACATGTTGCATTGGGCCGTCGCCCCACGCCGGGTAATGCTCAAACAAGGTAGCGCGCGTCAAACCTACCACCAACACGGGCAAATCGGGCCGCGTGCGCAATAAATGCATCATCAAATCCAATGAGCTGGCATCCGCCCAGTGAATGTCTTCCAACAGAAAGACGATGGGCCGCTCATCTGCAATTTTGGCTACAAACTGCGTGAAGTAGAACAAGGCGCGGTCACGGATTTGTTGTGCATCGCCCAAAATGCCTTGTAGGTGCGGGCTGGTGGAAAAATCAAAACCGGCCAGATGACCGATGAAGTGCGCCCATTGCACTGCATCGTCTTCATCAATGGTCAACGCCACCATGCCCTCTTCCACTTTTTCACGCACAGTGCTGGCCCGGTCAGTCTCGCTTATTTCAAAGCGGGAGGCCAGCACATCTCGGAGCAGGGCATACGGCAGTTGAAGCATGCCCTCCGTAGCCCGCCCACGGAACAGCCGCGTACGCACCGGCACAAGCTCTAGCCAATTGTTGAATTCATACAGCAGGCGCGATTTGCCCGTACCGGCCTCTGCCACCAGATTCACCAGATGACTGCGCCGCTCGACGCGCGCGGCTTCAAAAGCATTTTGCATTTGCGCCAGTTCACGTTCACGGCCAATGGTGCGGGTTTCAATGCCTTCCACGCCGCGCGTAGTGACGCGGAACGCTTTGGGTTTCGCCGCCCGCACAATGTACACCTGTATTGGCTCGGTTTTGCCTTTAACGGAAATGGGGGGTTGCGCCGCCACATCAAATATGCCGCGCACATGCCGGTAGGTATCATGCGAAATAAGAATCCCGCCAATGGGGGCGGCGTGTTCCAAGCGGCTAGCCAAGTTCACCGCATCCCCCATCGCCGTGTACTCACCCGTGGTGCCTACCGCGCCCAGCAAAACTGGGCCAGTGTTAATGCCAATCCGCATCCGTAAGCGCGGTTGGCCGCTTTCATCCAGTAAAAAGTTGGCTAGGGCGGCCTGCATCTCCAGCGCGGCGCGGATGGCGCGCTCCGGATCATCTTCGCGGGCGGTGGGTGTGCCAAACAGCGCCATCACTGCATCGCCAATATGTTTATCAATCCGCCCGCCCTGATTAAGGATAGCCCCATCTAAGCGCGTCCATAGGTCATTCATGGTGGCGCTCACTTCTTCGGCATCCATTTTTTCAGACATGGCGGTGAAGCCGGATACATCGGCGAAGAGCACGGTAACCTGTTTGCGTTGCTGACTGGAGGCGGGCGAGACTGGGGGCTGTGTTTCAGCCGCAATGAGGGCGGCCAGCTTCTCGCGGAGCGGGGCCAACGCGGTATCGACCACCCCATCACCAAGGAGGGGGCGCTGGGCCTCTAAGGCCACTAAGGCTTGCTCTAGCTTTTCACGTTCAGTCATGGCTTTGGGGACAGTATAACTCAAGCCGCGAAATACACCGCTAAATCAAGCCAAAAGATACGGACTAGGATATCAGTCCCAAAATCGGATAGAGTTTA
>JAEURM010000148.1 GCA_016789245.1 Anaerolineales bacterium | reverse complement strand
AACGTTACAGCCACGCACGCCACGCACGTAGCCGCAATCCAATTTTGTTTGAGCCGAGACAACATGCCGGAGATTATAGCGTTTTGCGTTAGGGGCGCTTAAGTTTTCAAGTTTCCTAAGTAAACCGGCCCTACCATAATCACCATCTTGGCGTTCTCTGCGAGAAACTCTATAATCTCAGCCGCCGTTGGGAAGCTCAACGGTTTTTTTTACGAAATCATAAAAGGAACCGCCATGTCTCAACTCGTTGAATGCGTCCCCAACTTTTCTGAAGGCCGCCGCCCGGAAGTGATTGCGGCGATTGTGGCCGCCATGAAAACGGCAGGTGGCGCGGAAGTACAAGTGCTAGATGTGAGTTCAGACGCAGACCATAACCGCACAGTGGTAACGCTGGTGGGTTCACCGGCGGGCGTAGAAAACGCGGCCTTTGCGGCCATGGCCAAAGCGGCGGAACTGATTGATTTGAATCAGCACACCGGCGAGCATCCGCGCATGGGCGCCACCGATGTGGTGCCCTTCATCCCGCTCCGCAATGTGAGCATGGCGGATTGCGTGGTAATTGCGCGGCGGCTGGGTGAGCGCGTGGGCCGTGAGTTAAACATCCCCGTGTATTTATATGAAGCCGCCGCCAGCCGCTCAGAGCGCGTGAACTTGGCTGAGGTGCGCAAAGGCCAGTATGAAGGTATTAAGGCCGAGATTGGCGTTGACCCGAAACGTGACCCGGATTTTGGCCCCAAGCAACTGGGGCCAGCCGGCTGTACGGCCATTGGTGCGCGGCAATTTTTGGTGGCGTACAACATTTATTTGGGAACGAGCAACGTTGAAATTGCAGATAAGGTGGCTAAGGCCGTGCGGCATCTTTCTGGCGGCCTGCGGTTTGTAAAGGGCAAAGGCTTTTTAGTAGAGGGCCAAGCGCAAGTGAGCATGAACCTGACGGATTTCACCAAAACGCCCATTGCCCGCGTGCAAGAAATGGTGCGGCGAGAAGCGGCCCGCTACGGCGTCAGCATCACCCACGCCGAGTTGGTAGGCATGATTCCGCAACAAGCGCTGGCCGATGCCGCGCAATGGTATTTGCAATTAGATAACTTGAAGCCGGAGATGATTTTAGAAAACCGGCTCAGCGCACAGCCGGCGGCGGTGGCCGAGGATGGTGCGACGGAAAATGAGACCCGCTTTATTGAGCGGCTGGCCGCAGCCACAGCCACGCCGGGCGGTGGCGCCGCCGCCGCATACTCCGCCGCTATGGCCGCTGGCTTGGTGGGCATGGTAGCGCGGCTCACCATCGGCAAAAAGAAATACGAAAGCGTTTCGGCTGAGATGACGGACGTGTTGGAAAAAGCAGAAGCCCTGCGCGCGGAACTGACAGCGGCCATTGAAGAAGACTCCGCCTCGTTCAATGCGGTGATGGCCGCCTTCCAACTGCCTAAAGTGACGGATGAGCAAGTGGCCGCCCGCGCCGCCGCCGTGGAGCAGGCCTATCATGGGGCCGCCGCCGTGCCCCTGCGCGTGGCGCGCGCTACCGCTAAAACTCTGGCGCTGGCCGCCGTGGCCGCCGCTAAAGGCAACATCAACGCCAAATCCGATGCGGGCAGTGCCGCGCATCTTTCTCGCGCCGCGTTTGCGTGTGCGGCCCTTAACGTACGCTCTAACGCGAGTGAAGTGCAAGACCAAGCCGCCGCAGAAAGTTGGCTGAAAGAAATTGACGAGCTAGAAACGCAAGTAAAAGCCACACTGGCGCAGGTGGAAAAAACTTTGAGCGAGAGAAAATAGGTTGGAGAATTGGAGAATTTTGTTAGTAGTTATTGGTTATTACTAGATAATTTTGTGAGCTGGTAATTAGATAATGACGCAACAGTTTGAATGGGCAGTAGTGGTTATCAATTTCGTCAGAACCTGCTTCAGCAGGTTTCGCACTAGCAGGCGTTGGCTTCAGCCAATGCCGCGCGGGGTTCATTCATCACCGCTGGCTTTGTACTGCTCACTGTTCACTGCCTTCAGCCTTGTGCTTTCCGCCTGCTCCCCACAAGCCAACGCCGCTGGCCCTAACCCCACTGAGTTTATTGAAACGCGCGTGGCTGAACTACTGACGCAAGGCGCGCCCACGCCCGTGCCCGCCAACACGCCAGCATTGGAATTTGCCACCGTCACGCCCATCCTCACCCCGTTCAAGGTGCCCACGGCCGGGGCCACCATTACACCGGATGTGCAGGCAGACACGCCGCCCACGCCCGGCACGCCCTGCCCCAATCAGGCTTGCGCCGCGCTGGCGGAACATTTTTGGTTGGCCCGCCCCGTGCCCATGGAAAGCTATATCTACCCAGACCGGACGTATGCGTACGGCTCCACTCAGCAAGGCTTGCGGGAACCGCACCACGGCGTGGAGTTTGTGAACCGCACCGGTGTGGAAGTGCTGGCCGCCGCGCCCGGCGTAGTGATTGTGGCCGGTGAAGATTCATTAATTGCGTATGGGCCAGCCACCAAGTTCTACGGCCAATTGGTGGTGGTGAAATTGGAGCAAGAATACAACGGCCAGCCGGTGTTCAACTTGTACGCGCATCTTTCGGATGTATTGGTGAAGGAAGGGCAACGCGTACAAACGGGCGAGTTGCTGGGCGCAGTGGGGCAAACCGGCGTGGCCATTGGCCCGCACCTGCATTTTGAAGTGCGCGTGGGCCGCAACGCTTACACCCACACCCGCAACCCAGAACTGTGGGTAGCACCGTACGCGGGCTGGGGCGTGCTGGCCGGGCAGTTGTTGGATGATAATGGCCGCTACATTAACAGCCAGCCCATTGAAATTTACGCCGCCGACTCTAACCGCTTGCTCTATACAGTGTTTACGTATGGAGACCGAGTGGCGCGGCCCGATGATGAATGGCGCGAAAACTTTGTGATTTCGGACTTGCCGGCGGGCCGTTACCGGTTGCGCACCATTTTGGGATTGGCGGCCCCCACGCCGGTAGCCTCTCCCCAACCCACCCTTGACCCGAACTTAGAAGGCGTGGCTGGCCAACCGGCCTTGATTCAGCCACCGCCGCCCGTTGACCCGGGCGAAGTAAAAGTGCTGGAAGGCTTTGTAGATTTAGTGCCGGGCCGCACCACGTTCATTATTCTGCAAGAAGAAGTGGGCTTAATTACCAACGCCCTGCCTGCCGAGACGCGCACACCGGTGTATCCCACCAACACGCCAACGGCCACGCTCTCACCTACTTCCACCAATACCGCTACCAGCACGCGCACGCCGCGCCCCACCAATACGCTAACGCCTTCGCGCACCCCTTCACCCACGCGCACGGCCACCATTACCCGCACCCCAACTCGTACGCCCACACCACGGCCGTAGGGATGTAGTACACTAGCCCGCAAGGAAAACAGCGGCTCAGATTATTTCCCTGCGCGCTTATGCCTCACCCCACCTTCGTCTTTCCACAGTACAACGCGCGGTGCTTTGCGGATTTGCCTGCTACGGTGCATAGCCTGCTCACCGGCTCCAACACATCCCCGCTCGCGCCGGAAATTTTGCGCGGCTTAGCTCCGCAATATGATAAAGTAATTTTGTTCTTCATTGATGCTTTGGGCTGGCGCTTTATAGAGCAGTACGCCGCGCATCCCTTCCTCCAGCGTTTTGCCCAGCCGGGCCGCTTGCATAAACTCACCGCGCAGTTTCCGTCCACCACCGCCGCGCACGTTACCTGCATCCACAGCGGTTTGCCCGTGGCGCAAAGTGGCTTGGTGGAGTGGCAATATTATGAGCCGCAGGTAGAAGCCCTCATCATGCCGCTGATGTTCTCGTTTGTGGGTGATAAAGAGCGCGAGACGCTAACCGCCAGCCGCGTGAAGCCCAGCCAGTTGTATCCCGCACGCACTTTCTATCAACAATTAGGCGTGCCGTCCGTAATCTTGCAAAACCGTGATTACACGCCTAGCCCGTACTCCAACCACTTGTTTCGGGGTGCCGATGTTTTCGGTTACAAATCTTTGGCAGAAGCATTGGCCACCCTCACCCAACTGCTCAATACCCGCCCCGGGCCGGGCTATTATTTCTTGTACTTTGATAAAGTGGACTCAGTCTGCCATGACCATGGGCCAAACTCATTGCAAGTAGAAGCGGAAATTCTCGCCACGCTGGATGCGTTGGAGCGTTGGGCCAGCCGCCGCCTGCCACGTGCCCTGCTCCTGCTCACGGCCGATCACGGCCAAGTGGAAGTTGACCCGCGCACCACACACTACCTCAACCGTTTGCCTGTGTGGGCCAAAATTGCCCCGCACCTAAAGCGCAATCGCGCCGGAAACTGGTTGGTACCTGCCGGCGCGCCGCGCGATATGTTTTTGTATGTGAACGAAGAAGCCGTGGCGGAAGTGCAAGCGGAACTAAGCCACGCGTTAGAGGGCGTCGCCGTGGTGGCGCAGGCCAAAACCTTAGCGGCCGAGGGTTGGTTTGGGCCGGCGGAGCCAAGCGCGGCGTTTTGGGGCCGCATGGGGCAACTTATCATTCTGCCCTTTCGCGGTGAAAGTGTCTGGTTTTATGAGCGTGACCGATTTGAAATGCGATATTCCGGCCATCACGGCGGCCTCACGCCGCAAGAGATGGAAATTCCTTTAGGCTTGTTAGAGTTTTAGTTTTTTCATCGAATTACGCGAATTGCACGAAAAGATTTCGTTCGCGTAATTCGTAAAATTCGATGCGGTAAAAATTTATGCGCTACGCTTTAATTTCTGATATTCACGGGAACGCCACCGCGCTGGAGGCAGTGCTGGCGGATATTGAACGGCAAACAGTGGATGGCACAATTTGCTTGGGCGATGTAGCCACGCTTGGCCCGCAACCCATTGCTGTTTTAGAGCGGCTGATGCAACTGCGGTGCCCGTGCATTTTGGGCAACCATGATGAAGCCCTACTAAACCCCTCCAAAGCCGAAGCGCTCAACATCCCACCACATCTGCATTCTTCATTAGATTGGGGCCGCCAACAACTTACGCCGGAGCATTTTGATTTTCTGCACACCTTCACGCCCACGCACGCCGTTACACTTAGCTCCGCCGTGGAACTGTTGTGTTTTCACGGCTCGCCACTCTCCAACATAGATTTGATTCTGGCCGAAACGCCTACCGCTGAGTTAGACCGGATGTTAGCGTGGCAGAGCGCCGCTATTTTTGCGGGCGGGCACACGCACTTTCAGCTTCTGCGCCAGCATCGCGGCCAGCTCGTCATCAACCCCGGCAGTGTAGGTAATGTATTTCTCACGCCCTCGCTGGAGGCCAATCGGCCCACCCTGCTCCCGTGGGCAGAATATGCACTGGTGAGTTGGGCAGAAGGGGTAGCTTCTGTAAATTTACGCCGCGTGCCCTTTGATGTGGCCGCCCATCTGCGCGTAATCCAGCAAACTGATTTGCCCCTCAACGGTTGGTTGCGTGAGCAGTACACGCGCTCGTTGAGATAAGAAATTTCGGGACACAGATTGACACTGATACACACGGATTTAATTCTTATCGGCAAAAATCCGCGTTCATCTGCGTCCTAGTAAAATCATGCACCTCATCCAAACCCCGCGCT
>JAEURM010000147.1 GCA_016789245.1 Anaerolineales bacterium | reverse complement strand
GAACCCGGCACACCCATCACCTTAGCGCCAGACCATTACGCCACCGAGCAAGCGTTGGCCACTAGCCCATTGGATTGGACAGTGCTCCGTAACAATGTTTACACTGATGGGCTACTTCAGAGTTTGCCGCGCGCCGTGGCCATCGGCCAACTGATGGCCGCCGCTGGCACGGGTGGGACGGGCTTTGTAACGCGTGAGGATTGTGCCCGAGCCGCCGCCGCCGCGTTGGCCGCCGAGACTACCGGGCGCCAGATACTTGACATCACCGGCCCAGCAGTAGTAACTCACGCCGAAGTAGCGCAAATTACCCAAGAAGTTACGGGCCGCCCCATCACCTATGTGCCCGTGCCAGCCGAAGCAATGAAGGCCGGCATTGTGGCGGCAGGCCTGCCCGCGTTTGTGGCGGAACTCATTGTGTCATTCGATGTGGCCACGGCACAGGGCGTGTTGGCCGTAACGTCTTCAACGGTGGAGGAGTTGACGGGCCGCCCAGCGCAAAGCGTGCGTGAATTTCTAATGGAACAGCGCGCCGCGCTTCTCAACTAACCGCTAGACAGACTGGCGTAAAATATCTAGCATGAAGCCTTCACTGCCCGCGAATCTCACCCTTGGCCCGGTTCATCTCAACGTCACCAATCTGCCGCGCTCGGTGGAGTTTTATCAGCAAGCACTGGGTTTTAGAGTGCACCGGCAAGAAAACAATACGGCCTACTTAGGTGCGGGCCGCACCGATTTACTTACGCTCACCGAGCGGCCTACCGCCAAGCGCGCCCCCCGAACCACTGGGTTATATCACTTCGCTATCCTCACGCCCTCCCGCTTTGAGTTGGCGCAATCACTGCACCGCTTAGCCGAAACGCGCACGCCCGTGCAAGGCTTCTCAGACCATTTGGTGAGTGAAGCCATTTACTTGGGTGACCCAGATGGGCATGGCATTGAAATTTACCGTGACCGCCCGCGCACGGATTGGGTAGACGCGGCCGGTAATTTCCGCATGGGCAGTGAACCATTGGATATAGACGGCATTTTGGCCGAATTAGGGGAAGAACCACCCGCGTGGAGCGGTTTACATGCCAACACCGTGCTGGGCCACATGCACTTGCATGTGCGCCACGTGCCGGAAGCGGTGAGGTTTTACCGCGATGTGTTGGGCTTTGACGTGATGGCCGAGTGGAACGGTGCGGCGTTTGTTTCGGCGGGCGGCTATCACCACCACCTTGGTTTGAACACTTGGGGCACGCTCAACGCGCCGCCACCGCCGCCCGAGTCTATCAGCTTACGGTCATTCATCATCACTCTGCCCACCACAGCGGATTTAGCGCAAGTTCACAGCCGCGTGCTGGCCGCCGGCCTTAGTGTTGAGCCACAAACCAACGGCTGGTTGGTGCGTGACCCCTCGCAGAATCAGCTCATTTTCACGCACGCCGCATGAGCCCAGTGACGTGGCCGCTGAGAATTTGGCGTGCGGCCAAATCATTACTTAAATTTGGGTTGGAAAGTTTTGGGAGGCCGGAAATGAGCATCCGTGGCGCTAGTCACACCATCAATCAAACCCTACTCACTTGGCCGGGCGTTAACGCTGTGCCACACCGCTTTGGCGGCACGGAATACCGCTTAGGTGAGAAGCGTGAACTGGGGCATATTCACGGTGATTGGTTAGTAGATCTTCCCTTCCCCAAAAAAGTGCGCGATGAAGTGGTGGCCGCTGGCCGCGCGGAGCCACATCACATTCTGCCGGATACCGGCTGGGTTAGCTTCTACCTGCGTAAACCCGAAGATGTGGCCAAAGCCATTGAGCTGTTTCAACTTTCATACGAGCTAGCGGCTAAACAAAAAACCGCCCGCGTTTAATTTAGGGTGGAGCCGCGCACTTTTTGACTCCGCCGCATTCGGTAAGCGCGATACAATAACCAAACCGTTTCACTCGGCCCCTGCCCTACATTTGTATCTGGCCTACACCCAAATCTGAAACGGAGAATATAGGACGAAAACGCGCTGAATGCTGGTTCCTTTTGCCCAGTGGCACACTTACGGGGTACGGCCCGGACACAACACCGTTGTTGGTAACATTCAAGTTGCTCTCAATTTTTTTAGCCCGCAACTAAACAATCACCGCACGGTGTTAGTTTATTTGCCGCCTTCTTACCATTGGAGTGGCCGCCGTTACCCGGTGTTATACATGCAAGATGGGCAAAACTTGTTTGATGCGGCCACGGCTTATGGCGGCATGGAATGGAAAGTTGATGAGACATTGGAAGGCCTGAGCCGCGAGGGCCGAGAAGCGATTGTGGTAGGCCTGCACCATGCTGGCAATGAGCGCATCGCTGAATACAATCCTTTTCCGTTTGGCAAGTGGGCGGGCCGTGGTGAAGACTATGTGAATTTTGTAGTGGACACGGTAAAGCCGCTGATTGATGCTAACTTCAGCACCGAACCGGGCCGCTGGCACACTGGCATCCTTGGTTCTTCCATGGGCGGCCTCATTAGTTTGTATGCCTTCTTCCGCCGGCCAGAAGTATTTGGGCTGGCGGGCGTCATGAGCCCATCGCTCTGGCTGGCCAACGGCGCCATTTACGATTACGTGCGCCACGCACGCTTCAACGATGGCCGCCTTTACCTAGATCATGGCACGCGCGAATCAAGCGCTAAGGCCATGCGTGATGTATTGAAGCAAAAAGGTTACCAACCCAACCACAATCTAAAATATTTAGCCGAAAAAGGGGCCCGGCACACCGAGAGTGCGTGGGCGCGCCGCTTGCCAGATGCAATTCGGTTTTTGTTGAAAGACTAAAACAGAGAATTGAAGGCTTGGAGGATAAGAGCATTCTCCATCTCTCCAATCACATCCTAATTACATGAACTTCAACTTTTTTCGCTCACCCCTCTTCCCCATCTTCATGATTGTGTTTGTGGATGTGCTGGGTTTGGGCATCACCATCCCCATTTTGCCGCTCTTCGCCAAAAATGATTTGGGCGCAACAGCGCAATTGATTACAGGCCTCACCAGCGTGTTCTTTGCGGCCCAACTATTTGCTGGGCCGTTGTTAGGCCGCCTTTCAGATAAGTACGGTCGGCGGCCCGTCTTGATTGTGTCGCAAATCGGCACCCTCGGCGCGCTCTTGCTCACTGGCTCCGCAGTGAACATTGGGTGGATTTACGTGGCGCGGCTGATTGATGGCTTCACGGGCGGCAACATTTCCGTGGCGCAAGCCTATCTAAGCGATATTACAGACGAAAAGAATCGGGCGCGCGGCTTAGGCATCATCAACGCGGCCTTTGGGGCCGGCTTTGTGTTTGGCCCGGCGCTGGGCGGCTCCTTGGCCGCCTTCTTAGGCAGTGAGCGCATTCCGTTCTTTGCCGCCGCTGGTTTTTCACTACTGACGATCTTACTCAGCATCTTCCTTCTGCCAGAATCACTGCCGCCCGAAAAACGCAACCACGAACATGTCATTAGTTGGAAAACCCCCTTTCAAGAACTCATCCGCCTGCCGCAAGAAGCGCGGAAAATCCCTGCGCTTGGTTTGCTTCTCACCATTGCGTTCGGCATCAATCTCGCCTTCTTCGCCTTCCAGACCATTTATGCCCTATGGTTTGAACGCACGGCACTGGCCGGTTACCCACAAGCGCAACTGCAACTCATCATCAGCGGCATTTTGGCGGCCGTAGGCCTGCTCAATGTTTCTGCACAGGCGTGGCTGGTGGGGCCTTTGGTAAAGCGCTTTGGCGAAAAGCATTTGGTGGTGTTTGGCAACTTGGCGCGTGGCACTGGCATCCTGATTTTGGGTTTGTTCCCTTATCTACTCACTGCCATCCCCTCAGTGCCGCTCCTTTCCATTGGCGGCAGTATTAGCCTGCCGGCGCTCATTGCCCTGCTCACGTACACCGCCCCGCCCAATCAACGGGGCCGGGTGATTGGCCTTAATCAATCCGCCTCCGCGCTAGGCAACATGATTGGCCCACTACTCTCCGGCTATATCTTTGATAACATCGGCCCCAATCAGGCGATGCTGGCGGCCGGCTCCATCACCCTTCTCACCATCGCCCTCACCGCCGCGCGGCTGTATCAACTCCCAATTCAAAGACCAGTTCCCAAGGTAACAACGAATAACTAATAACCAATTGTTTGTTACTCTTTATTGAGAATTCACTATGACTATCCTCGGCCTCCACCACATCACCCTCGTTTGCTCAGACGCGCAACGCACTGTAGATTTTTACACCAAAACTTTAGGCCTACGCTTCGTTAAGAAAACCGTCAACTTTGATGCGCCGGATAGCTACCACTTGTACTTTGGTAATGACGTGGGAAGCCCCGGTTCAGCTGTAACTTTCTTTGAGTGGCCGCAAGCGCCTAAAGGCCATTGGGGCATTGGCGGCACACACCACTTTGCGTTGGCCGTGAATGATTACGATGGCTTGCTGAAATGGAAGCGCCGCCTGAATGATTTGGGGCTAAAGGTGGATGGGCCACTAGACCGGCACTACTTCAAATCCATTTACTTTCAAGACCCGGACGGCGTGATTATTGAAATTGCTACCAACGGCCCCGGCTGGACGATGGACGAAGCCGCCGAGGCGATTGGCACGGCTTACCGTGAGCCGCCCGCCGAAATGATTGTGCGCAACCGTGATGAA
Organism: Anaerolineales bacterium; assembly: GCA_016789245.1. The sequence continues at coordinate 929 of JAEURM010000147.1, read as the reverse complement.
GAGAAAATCAAAGCTACCACGTGGCCGGAGCTAGTGCCGGCCATCACGCCAGAAATGGCGCTGAAGCAGGGCATGCACCACATCACCGCCATCTGCGCGGATATTAAACGCACCGAAGCGTTTTTTAGCGGCTTGCTGGGCATGCGCAAAGTGAAAATGACGAGTAATTTTGATGACCCCACCTCCGCGCACTGGTATTGGGGCGTGGGTGATGGCCGCCCCGGCACGCTGATTACGTACTTTGAGCGCGACCCGCGCAAAGTTCGTCCGGCGCAAATGGGCGTGGGCCAAACCCATCATTTTGCGCTGGCCGTGGCCGATGACGCTTCTCAATTAGAGTGGCGTGAAAAAATCGCCAGAGCCTATCTGCGCGTTTCGCCGGTGATGGATCGAACGTACTTCAAGAGCATTTACACCAATGACCCAGACGGCCACATTGTGGAACTGGCCACCAATGGCCCGGGCTTTGCGGTGGATGAAGACGTGGCCAGCCTAGGCCGTGCGCTGAAACTGCCAGCACAATATGAGCCGCACCGCCGTGACATTGAGCGCGTGTTGAAGCCGATTGTCTTAGAGTGATTTGAAGAACAAGCAAGGGCGCCCTGCAAAAAATGCACAACACTCAACCCACCTACGCCGCTGGTACGCCGTTAGAAGAAGCCCGCGCCGCTATGATTATGCTTCACGGGCGTGGGGCCGATGCGGAAAGCATCCTTGCCTTTGCGGCTGAATTTAAGCAAACCGGCCTGGCCTATCTAGCGCCACAAGCCGCTCAGCATGCGTGGTATCCCAATCGTTTTATTGCGCCTGTTGCCAGCAATGAACCGTGGCTCACCTCCGCGCTAGAAAAAATCACCAGCCTGCTAGCCCACGTTCACACGGTGGGCATTCCGCCCGCGCAAACTTTTCTACTGGGCTTTTCTCAAGGC
>JAEURM010000146.1 GCA_016789245.1 Anaerolineales bacterium | reverse complement strand
TTCAAGCAAGCGTCCAATAATCAAGCGGACCCGCTGGCGCGCCGCATTGGCATTTTAGGTTTAGGCGTGTTGGGCGATGAATCTGTGGTGAACAATATCGCCGCCTATCTCACTGACCCGTACCTAGATGTGCGCTGGGCGGCGGCGCTGGCCTTGGCCAACATTGGCACCGAAAATGCCATTGTGATGTTGCAACGCGGCTTACAAGGCGGCGATGATGTGGTGCGGCAGACGTGCGCGCAAGCCATGGCCCGCCACCCCGATTTGGGCCATGAATTTTTGAAAGATGCGTTGAGTAGTAATGATATTGCCCAGCGGCGTGCGGCGGTGTTTGGGCTTGCTGAAACGCGGGCCACGTGGGCGGCGGAAGCTTTGGAGAAAACCTCGCGCGAGGAACGCGAATGGATTGTACGCAATGCGGCCAGCATGTTCGTAACGCGCTTTACGGAGGGCGGCACCGCCAAACCTAAGCCGCACATTGCCCCGGAGTTACAAGGCTGGTTGCTCCAGTGGGCGGCCACACGCGGCATTGGCGTGCCGCCCGGCAAAGGCGCTGTGGAAGTTTTGGAACGGGCACTAGTGGAAGGTGAAGAACCAACCCGCGTAGCCGCCACTGAAGCACTGGCACAATTGGCAGATGTGGCCGCCGCGCGCCCACTCTACACCGCGCTTGCGGATCCTGAATCTGGCTTGGTGCGTGATGCGGCGTACAAAGCCCTCTCTAAAATCAGCACGGCCTCCGGCCAGCGGCTGTACCCACCGGTGATGCAACGTGCGGCCAGTGGGCCTTCTGGTGCAACGGGCACGCTCAATCAGCCTGCCGCGCGGCCCACCCCCACCACCAGCACGCTACAGAATAAATCTCCCCGCCAATAATCTAAAAGTAGATAACAAGGAGAATCCCTTGTTATCTACTTTTCTAGCGCCGCACAAGCGGCAAATATACCTGCTTGTTGTATGAGGCCGGTATCCCCGGCGCACAGCCAATCACCAAATCATCAATCACTGTGCCAGCGGTGTTGATGAATTTAAGCCGCAAGCCGGTGGTGCTAGCTTCTACTAGTTGTGCGCCGTGGCTGGCGCTGTAGCGCACTTGGCTCTCTGGCAATGGCGCGGCAAAACCATACAACCCTGCGCCGCCCGCGCCATTCACAATGTAGGGCAAGCTACCCACGTTCAGCCGCTCATAGTTGTGCACATGCCCGCTCAATATTACATCCGCCCCCCAAGCCTTAAACGGCCATTGCAAATTTGCAGTTGAACCATGCACGGAGCCAGATGAATACGGTGGGTGGTGAAAATACACTACCTGCCACGGCGCATTAGAAGCGGCCAACTGAGCCTGCAACCACTGGCCCTGAACAGAAGCCGCCGTGATGCCATCGGGCTCTGGCCCATCACTACTGACGGCAAAAAAGGCCACCGGCCCCGCCGTAAAGGTGTAATAGCGCTCATTGTTGGGTAAGGAGAAGAAGGCGCGGTACGGCGCTAAATCCGTTGTGTTGTACCAATCATGGTTACCGGCCGAAGGCCAAAAGCGGTTGTAATTGGCTGGCGCAATTGGCCCGCCCACCGAAGTGGTGTAAGTGCCGTTGTAAGGGTAAATATATTCCCAATAGTATTGCCCTACATTTGTATCAAGCTGGGTTTGGGTGGAAGAATCGGGATATGAGTTATCACCTGTAGTGATAATAAACTGCGGCCCCCAACTTTTTACCAGGGTGGCCACAGCGGCTTCTTCTGGCGTGTTGGCACCAAAATCCCCAATCACGGCAAAGCGCACCGTGGCCGGTTGCGTATCACATGGCACCGGGGTGGCAGTAGGCGTGGGGGTTGGGCAATCAGTAGTGGTGGCCGTTACCTGCAAATCAAAACTCAAATCACTGCTGGTGGCATTGGCCTGATGCACCTCTACTGCCAGCTGATTGACGCCCGCGACCACCGCTGTGATGGGCAAAGTCACGGTGAAGAACGTAGTTTCTTCCGGCTCAATCACAACATTTGATGCGTAAGTAGTGTAGGTAATGGCGCCAACGGGCAAATTACTCCGCATTACTTCCACGCCATTGAGATACACCGCCGCACCATCATCCCGCAGAAGCCCGAGTTGGATTTCAGAATACAACGCGGTGCTAGTCATGGAGAACGTAGTGCGGAAATAGGTGGTGGGATATTTGTTGTTGCCGTCCGGCCCATAGCCAATGGTTGTGGCTTCATCCCCATCTCCGTAACCCAATTGCGCCGCGCCGCCCGGCCAGCCGGAATCATCAAAGCCAGCCGTTTTCCAACTGGCATTTGGCGCACTGGGCGTAACCAAATATTTCCACGTATTTCCTGCCGCCAGCAGAGTGGCCGTGCTACATGCAAATGGGCTAATACGGGCGGGCACGCTTACAAAGCCCGAAGCGGTGCTAAGTGAAAAGAACAACAAACCGCAAATCAGAATGAAATTCAGCCCCAGCCGAGGCGATTCAAAAGTAGGTTTCATGGCGGTACTTTCGGTTCTGGTTTGACTCAACTTAAACAATTGGCCGTCATACCCGTGAAAGCGGGAGTCCACGTTTGATGTTGTGGATACCTGCTTTCGCGAGCATGGCACTCATAGCGGCCCAAATTAAAAAGGATTTTGCTTTAAGCGGCTTAAAACAAAAGCGCCAAATCCCTTAGCGCTCTCGCCGTTTCATGACGTTAGCGGCCATTACAAAGTGTGAAAATTCGCTCGTTCACGCTCCACATACATCTGCCGGATATCATCGTAGCTGGCATCGTTCACCGCCACCCACTTTTCAATAAAGCCGTGCTCAAAGTATTCCCGCGCCGCTGGCTCATGGTGTAATTCGGTTAGCAAAGCGCGGATATTTGTGCGCAAAGTTTCTGGCACGGAGGTGGCAACAGCCAACGGCTGAATGGTAGATGGGCCGAACGATTCAATAATTTTGAGTTGTTCGCCCAATTCGGGCCGCGCCCGCATTTCCACCATTAGCACTTGGCAATCTATGGCGGAAGCCTCTACCTCGCCCGCCAACACCATTTGAATTGATTTTTGGTGCGCGCCGCTCTGCACAGTGCGGCCAAAGAAGCCCGGGCCAAAACCACGCCGCACTAAATTCACAATCGTCAGGTTGTAGCCAGAATGGGAGGATGGTTCATTGTACGCCCACGCCTGCCCACGCAAATCTTCTAAGTGCGTAAACGGCGCGTCACGCCGCACAATCACATCCGAAAAATAAATGGGCTGGCCAGCGAACCGCTCGCCACGCAGGACGGGTGCGGCCAGCGGCTCCACCGTACCGGGGAACTGCCGCACCAACAGCGCGTAAGGCAAGCCTCAGATAAAGCCAGCGGAGGCCGCGCCTCGCACCAGCTCTTCATACGCTTGGCCTACAAACAGTTCCGTTTCCACGCTCAACCGCTGGGCAATGGTGTCCGCGATAAATTCATACACGGGCCGCATGTTGGGAGCTAAGTAAGTGGCAAAGCGAAGTTTCATCATGCAAAGCAGATGATACGTGCTAAGCCAATCCAACGCAACGCTTTTTCTCTCGCCAAGGCCACAAAGAAGCCCTTAGCGAGCTTAGCGGCTCCTGGCGGCCTTGGCGTTAAAAGTCCGCTTGAAGGTAAAAGGCTTGCAACTTTTCCACCTTCACACCTGTATTACACTTCAGGCATGAGTGACTCTGATGAACGCGAGCTGGTTGGGCGCGCCCAGCGTGGGGAAACCGCCGCGTTTGGGGAGCTGGTGCGCGTGCATCAGGCCGGCGTGTTTAACGTGTGCCTGCGGCTGATGGGCGAACGGGCCGAAGCCGAGGATGCCGCGCAGGAGGCCTTTATCCGCGCGTATGGCCGCCTGAACACCTTTCAGCCAGAGCGGCCTTTTGGCCCGTGGATGCGGCGCGTGGCCGCCAACTTATGCCTCAACCGGCTAGAGGCGCGGAAGGAAGCCGTGCCATTGGATGAAGAGCGTGATGAAGCGGCCGGGCCAACGCCGGAGGCCAGCCGCGTGCAAATGGAGCAAACGCAAGCTGTGCGCGCCGCCCTTGCCAGCCTGCCCGCGCACTATCGCGCCGTGGTAGAACTGCGGCACTTTCAAGAGTTGAGTTATGATGAAATTGTGGCGGAGCTAAAACTGCCGTTGAGTGATGTAAAAAGCCATCTCTTCCGCGCGCGGAAATTACTAGCGGAGAGGCTAAAAAATGAAACGTAAGTCTACGCAATACGTGTTTCGCAATCCGTATTGCGTAATTTGAACGCCATGCACCTGAACGAAGCAACCCTGAACGAATACTTGGATGACGCGCTAGAAACCGTTGAACGCTCGGCGGCGGACGCGCATTTGGCCACCTGCCCGCAGTGTGCGGCGCGGCTGGCCGAGATGCACGCACTCTTTGCCGCGCTAGACGCCTTGCCCGCCGAGCCGCTCACGCGTGATTTATCTGCGTCAGTATTAGCGGCACTTACGCCAGCGCCTACGCCGCTTTCACTGCCCATCCGTGCCGTGCTGGCGCTTCAGGCCATCATCGCCATCATCGTGCTCGCCGTTTCGGCCCCGCTGTTGCTGGCCAATATCCCGGCGCTCAACCCAGCCCAACTCTTGCCCGCTTTCACGTTTGATTGGGCCAGCCTGTTTGAGCCGCTCAACCAACTGTGGGCGCAAAGCCAAACGTTGGTGCGCTCGGCCACTTCGCCCCTTGCGGAAGTTTCCGTGTGGATGTGGGGCGCGGCGCTGAGCGGCTTAGCCGTGCTGTGGCTGGTGGGCAATGGGGCCGTTCTGCGTCTTATCTCCTCCTCTCGGAGTCATTCATGGAAGAATTAATTCGCGCCGTCGTCGTCATCATTTTGGGCTGTGTTCTCATCGTGCCGTTTGTGCTCAGCTTCAACGCGCTTTTTCCGCGCCGCATAGCCCGCACCCGCACCATTGCGGAGCAAATGCCGGGCCGTGCTTTTGCCGTAGGCCTCATCAACTTACTATTCTTCGGCGCAGTGGCCCTCGGCTTCTCCGCACTGGCAGATGCCATTGGCAATGAACTGCCGCGCTTGCCCGCCTTGCTCATTTTTACTATTTTGCTCATCGCCCTCAGCTTTGGCCTCACCGCCGTAGCCCGCTTGGTGGGAGAGCGCCTGCGCCCACAAGCCTCAGACTTAAATCGCACCATCGTGGGCACGTTAGCCCTCAGCCTCGGAAGCACCTTGCCAGTGGTTGGCTGGTTCGCCCTTCTGCCCTACGCGGCTGGCTTAGGCCTAGGTGCCTTTATTTTGAGCTTCATTGTTCGTGAGAAGCCGCCTGTAAACTAGTAGGTGAGTGGGTGAGCAAGAGAGACTCGCACTTTCTCACCCGCTCGCCTTCACCCCGCACCACTCACTCACCCACACCTAATCTCCCGCCGCGCAACAAAACCCACCCTCAGCCTGTATTCCCAGTAACAACATACTGAAAGGAATACTCTCATGGCTGACGTTTCTGCCATCTTTGGCATCTTACTTTTACTGGCAATTGTTTTCCCCGGCTTGCTCACCGCGTTGTGGCTCTTGTTCCCCGCCACCGTGGAGCGCGCGCGCCTGCGCCTAGACCGCACG
>JAEURM010000145.1 GCA_016789245.1 Anaerolineales bacterium | reverse complement strand
CGCCCAGCGCCGGAGAAAAGATTGTGCCCGCCCAAAAGCCAGCATAGGCTTGCGTCATGGCCCGTTGAGCCGTTTGCTGGCCGCGTGCTTCAGCGGCGTAGGCACTGAGCGGCCCCACCACAAACAGCGTAAAAGCGTACGCCACAGATGCGGCCACAAACAACCATAGGTTGGTGGTGAGGTACATCAGCAAGCAAGCCACCGCGCCTAAACCCCAACCGGCAATCATTACGCCACGCCGCCCTAAATGGTCTGCTAGCCAACCGGCGGGAATGTGGGAAGCCGCCGCCGCCGCACTGGCTAAAGATAGCGCCGTGCCAATCGCAATCGGGTCAGCGCCCAACGCCTGTAAGTACACCGGCTGAATATAAATGAATAAGCCTTCACCTGCGCCCCAGAGAAAGAGCGAGAGGAGGAGAAGTTTGTTATCTCGGGACATGGGGATTTGAGTCAACGGATGAAAAGGATTTGAACGGATGGCAGAATTTGGAGTCCAATCCGTTGTTATCCGTTCAATCCGTTGACTGTTGCAGGGTTGTGTTGCCGCACAAAGGTTTGAATGCGGTTGAGCAGAATATCTAGCTCCCCGTCTTTGGTCACCACGTGCTCACTTTTTTCCAGCCAAAACATCTCGCGCGGGGCGTTGGTCAGCCGCTCGTAAAAGTGAGTCAGGTTCTCGCCGGGGATGAACGTATCCCCGTGAGAGTGGATGAGCAGGACGGGCGCAGTGATTTTGGGCAAAACGGCATCATTGACTTTAAGCAAATCAAAGAACTGTTGCACCGCCAACGTGGGAAAGACCGGATAGGATTGAATCTCATGCCAACCATCCGGGTTTTCTTTGGGCACAAAACGGAAAATCATGCCGTACACATTCGCATAGCGGGCGCGCCAGCCAGCTTTTTGGTAGTACAAGTAGCTGGGCGCACTCATAGTGACCACGCCGGCCACTTTTTCATGCGCGGCCAAGTGCAGGGCCAGCACACCGCCCATGGACAAGCCCATCACAAACACGCGCTCGCACTGGTCACGCAAGAGCTGGTAGCCATCTAACGCCGCCGTGTACCAATCATGCCAGCGCGAACGGTTCATATCTTCACCGTGCGTGCCGTGGTGCGTGAGCCGCACACTGAGCGCCGTCAGGCCATCGGCGTTTAGCCGTTCACCAATGGGCCGCATATCACTTGAAATGCCGGTGAAACCGTGAATGAGCAATACGCCCGCCTGCGTGCCGCCACGAATAAAAAATGGTTCTGAGCCAGAACGAAGAGAGTTAATCATACCGAATCTTTTTAACCACGAAGCAACAGGAAACACAAAGTTCACGAAATATCTGGGTGTACTGGGTGTTCATAGAGTCTTCGGGGTGAATCATCATAAAACCAACGAGTGTGCTACATTATAGCCATGCTCCCTAGTCAAATCTCAGAATCAGTTGAAGCGCTTCGGCCTGAGCTAATCGCCTTCATTCAAAAGTTGGTGCAAACGCCTAGCCTGCCGGAGCAAGAGCATGCCGTGCAAGCGGTGATTGCGGAAAAACTCCGTGCGCTTAATTTGCAGGTGGAGATTGTGCCCAGTGTGTTTGATGAACTGCGTCACCATACGGCCTTCAATGATGATGGCTTTGATGCCAACCAGCGTGTAAACGTAGTGGGCCGCTGGGGAAGCGGCGCGGCGGGGCTAATTCTGAACGGGCATGTGGATGTGGTTTCGCCGGGCGATGAAGCATTGTGGAGCGTGCCACCGTGGAGCGGCTTAGTGTGGGATGGAAAAATTTATGGGCGCGGCGCGTGCGATATGAAATCCGGCGTGGCCACTGGCATTTTTGCCATGGCGGCGTTACAACGGCTGGGCTTTGTTCCGGCGCGTGCGGTGCTCATGCAAACCGTCATCGGAGAAGAATCCGGTGGGGTGGGCACGCTTACCACCATTGTAAAAGGCTACACAGCGGAAGCGTGCATTGTGCTGGAGCCTACGCGGCTGGAACTTAGCCCAGTACAAAGCGGTGCGCTTACCTTCCGGCTTACGGTGCCGGGCAAGGCCGCGCATGCCGCCCTGCGCCAATTTGGCGTGAGCGCCATTGAAAAATTTGCGGTGGTGTTCAACGCCATTTCGCGTTTGGAAGCCGAACGGCACACCCAGTTTGCGGCCAACCCCATCGCTCAACTTTATCCGGATGCGCGGTATATTGCGCCCATCAGTCTTGGAACGGTAAAGGGCGGCGAGTGGCATTCCACGGTGGCGGAGAAAGTGGTGGCGGAGGGCCGCTTGGGCGTTTTCCCCGGAGAGAGCAATGAAGCCGCGCGGCAAGCTTTGGTGGAAGCGGTGGCTCAGGCCGCCGCCGCTGATGAATGGCTGAGCCACCACCCGCCGCAGATTGAGTGGTTTGAAGGCCAGTTTGAATCGGGCGCTACGGACCCGCAAAACCCGCTCATTCAGGCTTTGGCCGCCGCGCATGAAACAATGCTGGGCCGCAAACCAAGCCTCACCGGCGTGCCTTACGGCGCAGATTTGCGCTTATTCACCAATCATGCCCGCATCCCCACCGTGCTGTATGGCGCCGGCGATGTGAGCCTAGCCCACGCGGTGGATGAGTCCATTGAAATTGAAGACGTGGTGCAGGCCACCAAAGTGGTGGCGCTGATGGTGGCGAAGTGGTGCAGTTAGAATTAGGCACGGAAGTAAACAGATGCATGTCACTGCGAGCGAGCGCATGTGGCGAGCGAAGCAGTCTCCTAAATTAGGAGATTGCTTCGCCGCGGTAGAACCTGCCCTGAGCCAGTTGAAGGGCGGCTCGCAATGACGTTCAGTGTTCCAAAACGGAGAAGAATGATGATGGCATACGGCTCACAATCCATGGTGGGAGAACTTAAAGGGGTAGCGCTCAAGCGGCCGGCGGAGGCCTTTATCAATCCGGCCAATGTGCAAGCGCAGTGGCAGGCGCTGAACTATTTGGGCGAGCCAGATTTCAATGTGGCTACCGCTCAGCACCAACAGCTGGTGGAGTTGTTGAGCCGCGTTGGTTCAGAAGTGGTGTATCTTCCGCAGGCGGAAAACACGGGCTTAGATTCTGTGTACGTGCATGATCCCGTCATCGTCTGCCAGCGCGGCGCTATCTTGTGCAATATGGGCAAGGATTTGCGGCGCGGCGAGCCAGCGGCCATTGGGAAGTTTTTTGAGAGCGTGGGCGTGCCCGTGCTGGGAAGCATCACTGGTGAGGGGCGGCTGGAGGGTGGGGATGTGCTGTGGCTGGATGCACGCACAGTGGCGGTGGCGGATGGTTACCGCACCAATCAAGAGGGCATCCGGCAAATGCGGGCTTTGCTGGGTGATTTGGTGGATGAGGTGATTGTAGTGCCCCTGCCGCACTGGACTGGCCCACAAGATTGTTTGCACTTGCAAAGCAACATCAGCTTGCTAGATCACAAAATTGCGTTGGTGTACTCGCGCTTGCTCACCGTGCCGTTCCGCCAACTTTTGCTGGCACGTGGCTTTGCGTTGGTGGAAGTGCCAGATGCGGAATATGACTCTATGGGCTGTAACGTGCTGGCCGTGGCCCCGCGCAAAGTGATTGCGGTAGCGGGTAACCCCATTACCAAAGCCCGTATGGAAGCGGCTGGCGTGGAAGTGTGGACGTATGAGGGCAGTGATATTTCCGTGAAAGGTGCTGGCGGCCCTACCTGTTTGACGAGGCCATTTTGGAGAGAATAGAACATGAAGATACACGAAGAAAATAAAAGGCACACGAATCAACATCGTGTGCCTTTGTACTTCTTCGCGCCCTTCGTGAACTATGCCACTACCTGCAATTCCCGTGGCAGGGTGCTCAGGCTCTCGCCGCCGTGCTCACGCACCACCACGTCATCTTCAATCCGTACGCCGCCCTTGCCCGCCACGTAAATGCCCGGCTCCACTGTAAACGTCATGCCCACTTCTAAGCGTGTTTGGTTGTTGCCGTGCATGGAGGGGTCTTCATGACCCTCTAAGCCCAAGCCGTGGCCTACGCGGTGCAAGAAATACTCACCGTAACCGCCCTCGGTGATGACTTGGCGCGCGGCGGCATCTACACTGGCGCACGTCACGCTGGCGCGGCCAGCGGCCACACCGGCCGCGTTAGAGGCTTTCACCAAGTTGTAAATGGTTTGTAGTTCAGCATTTGGCATTTCCGCCACGGCAAACGTGCGGGTTAAATCGGCCACGTAGCCCGCATACGCCGCGCCCCAATCAATCGTCACTAATTCACCCGGCAGAAGTTTTCGGTCCGTTACGCTGGCGTGGGGCAGGGCGCCGTTGGGGCCGGAGGCAATAATGGGCGCAAACGGCAAATCAGATTCGGAACCGGCGCGCAGAGTTTGCATCACTAACTCAGTGCCTAGCTCACGCTCCGTCATGCCAACTTTGATGAGGGGCAGGGTGTGCAAAAGCGCGCGCTCGGCAATAGCCACGGCGGCCCGCATCTTCTTTAGCTCGTCTTCGTCCTTCGTCATCCGCAGGTAAGCAAAAATTGCTTCGGCTTCATCCACACTGGGTTGTGGAAACGCTTCTTCAATAAGATTAAGCTCCATCACGCGCATGCGGCGGGCCTCCACACCTAATTGCAGTTTGCGGGAGCCAAGGGCCTGCGCCGCTTGCCCAAACGCCGCCGCTGGCCCATCCGCATCGGTGTATGTAAATACTTTGGCCGCAAACGGCAGGCCATCCCGTGTTTTAGATTCCTCCAGCTTGCCCACCACAAACACCGGCTCACCGTCCGCCGGGAAGAAGCCCACTGTGGGGCGCTCACTGAGGTGGAAGGAAAGGCCGGTGAGGTAGTACAGATTGGGGCCAGCAATGGCGGCCACGCACTCTAGTTTTTGAGCGGCGAGCGCGGCGCGTAGGCGTTGGAGGCGTTGAGTGTGCATAGTGATTTAAGCGTGAGGAATTAGGGATTGCGAGTCTTCTAGAATTATAGCCGCCCAACGGCGTACATCGGCGCAGTAGTTTTCGGGCGTATCTAGCCGCACCTCTGCCACCGTAAACCGCCAACGGATGTTTTCTACACCCGCGAGTTTGGGGCCTTTAGTGAAGCTGAACGTGCGGTGGCCACTATCCACTGCCCGCCGGTCACGGCGGCGCACGGCTTGTGGCGTAAGGCCCTCATGCACAAACTCAAACAGCAACTGCCGCACCGCCAGCCAGCCCGGTTGAGAATAAATGTTGTGCTGAAACATATAACACGGTACGCTGAGGTGATGTACGGTGTAATAAGAGGGCTGTTCCACTTCTAACAATTGGCCGCGATTGAAAACATCGGTACAGGTTTCGGCGGCGGCCAAACGCGCGCCACAAGCTAGGCAAATAGGCATAACAAAATTTTGGGCTGATAAGAAGATTATAGACCGAAACTTACACCCGAAATGATTGTTATAATTATGAGTGAAGGTGAACTGCAATGAACAAATTCTCTTCTTTTCTCACGGGCGCAATTTTGGGCGCTTTAGTAGGCGCGGCGGCGGCGTTACTGCTCGCGCCGGCTTCAGGTGATGATTTGCAATCTCAATCCCGCGAGTGGGCGGAAACGTTGTGGACTGATGCCCA
>JAEURM010000144.1 GCA_016789245.1 Anaerolineales bacterium | reverse complement strand
GTTCACTTCATGCGTGCCTTCGTAGGAGTACACGGCTTCCATGTCTGCAAAGTGGCGGGCAATGTGGTTGTCAATCAAAATGCCGTTGCCACCCAGAATCTCGCGGGCCTGCGCCACAATTTGCCGCGCTTTGGCCGCGTTGTTCATCTTGGCTAAGGAAGCGTGCCCATCCGTCAGCTTGCCTTCTTTGCCCAAAATGCTCAAGCGCCATGTCAGCAGTTTCATGCTTTCCAAATCCGCTAGCATATTCACCAGCTTTTGCTGAATGAGCTGGAAGCCGGCAATGGGCCGGCCAAACTGCGTGCGTTGTTTGGCATATTTGAACGCCAGTTCGTACGCCGCTTGGGCGTGACCCACCGCCGCCCACGCCACCCCGGCACGCGTAGCTTTTAGCACCATCGCCGTATCTTTAAACGAGCGTGCGTTTACCAATTTGTTTTCAATCGGCACACGCACGTTATCTAACACAATATCCGCGTTGGGCAGGGCGCGCAGGGCCAGCTTGTGCTGAATCTTGGTGGCCGAGTAGCCGGGCGTGCCCTTTTCCACCACAAAGCCGCTCACTTGGCCGGTTTGGTCATCTTGCGCCCAAATCACAATCACATCCGCAAACGTGGCACCGCCAATCCAGCGCTTGGCACCGTTTAACACGTACATATCACCCTCACGGCGGGCGGTGGTGCGGATGTGCGAAGCATCTGAGCCGATGAACGGCTCGGTGAGGCCAAACGCGCCGAAGTGTTCCATGGAAGCCAACTTGGGCAACCAGCGCATACGTTGCTCTTCTGAGCCGCACAGATAAATGCTCATCATGCACAAGCCGCTGGAAACGCCAAACATGGTGGCCAGCGAGCCATCGCCGCGCGTCAGTTCATATTGCACCAACCCCGCCGCCAATTCAGAAAGGCCCGCGCCGCCGTACTTGGCCGGAATGATGCCGCCCGCAATCTTTAACTCCGCCAACTTGGGCAGAAGGTGCATGGGCGTTTCATCGCGCTCCCAAAAATCGGCAATGATGGGCGTTACTTCGGAATCTACAAACTGGCGGAGTTTGAAGCACAACTCCCGTTCTTCTGGGGCGAGCAGACTATAGAAATTGTAGAAATCAAACGCGGAGTCTACTTGCAGTGCGGTGGGCGCGGGCGCATGGTAGCCGTTAGTTTTAGGCTGGGCCTCGCCGTTGGTGGGGCTGGTGGTACTGGAAAGGGGTTGTTTGAATTTGAGCATGGTCTTCTCCAAATAGTTATTACTGATGAATATTCAGAGACCTGACAGGTTTTGCAAAACCTGTCAGGTCTATTAGTTACGAATTAGCCTTCCACGCGCTCAACAAATCGTCCATCGCTTGGCGGGCGAGGGCGGCGGCACGCTTTTTGCCGCCCGGCACTTGCTTGGCCAACGCCAAAGACGCAATGCCGTGCAATGTGGCCCATAACACATGCACCGCGTCATCAATGTTGGCCAGCTTCACTTTTTCCGCCTTAGCCCACTCGCTCAGCATGTCATGCGCTTCGGCCAGCAGGGCTTGTGCCTCGTTGGGGTAGGTGGATTCTTCCAAGTACACGCCGCTCAGGCCGTGCATCACTTCATATAATTCGCGATGTTGCCAGGCAAAAGTGCAATAGGCCAAGGCAATTTCGCGCGCGTCCTCCCGCACGTCGGTGGATTTGGCGCGGGCGGCTTGCAGGGCGGCTAACAGTTGGCGGTAACCTTCACGGTTCAGTTCAGCCAGTAGGGCGGCCTTGTTTTCAAAATACTCGTACAGGGTGGGGAGGCTGTATTCAATCTTATCCGCCACTTTGCGGGTGGTGACGGCATGCCAGCCCTCTTGCGCCGCAATTTCACGCGCGGCGTCTAAAATCGCTTGCCGCAATTCGGCCTTTTGGCGCTCGCGGCGGGTCTTGGTGGGGGAATTTTCTAACATTGTTAGATTTTATATCAGCCGTAAGAAAAACTGTCAAGTAGGATTTGGGTGGGAAACGCTCTAGCCCGGATGGTTTTTAGAAGACCATCCGCTCTAACAAATCTCGCCAAGCAAGGTACAATCCCTCATATGCTTCCCTCACTCGAACAATTACAAAAAATGCTCAAGGCCGAAATAGCGGCCAAATACAACAATAAAGCCGTCATCGGCGGTTTGCCCAAAATGCTGGCTTTTTGGGAACCCAACGCCCGCCGGGAGCAAATTGATGCCGAAGCAATTGCTGACTTAGTCATTCGCATCAAAGCTTATCCGGAACTGCCGCAAGATAAACGCCCGCTGGCCATTGCGGAACTGCTGGATTTGGTACAAAGCACCAATGATAAAGAGATGGTGAAGCGGCGCGGCTCAGCTCCGGCCAGGCCCGAGCCAAAACCGGCCGCGCCTGCGCCCCGGCCCCAACCCCAACGGCCGCCCACGCCCCCTCAGCCGCGCCCGGCACAGCCAGAGCGGACGCCCAAACCGCCATTTTCCAAAGAAAATGCACGGCCTCAGCCGAATGCACAGCGTGAGCAGAACATGCCGCGCGAAAATAGAGCGCCGCGTGAACCGAACGCGCCACGTGAGCAAAGTGCACCATACGAAGGCGGGGCACCGCGCTCTCAACCCGTACCCCAAAAACCGCGCCCTGTTCCGTCGCCGGCACCCAAGCCAACCTTTACGCAAGAAGTGCCCGCAACAGGTGCGTTACAACCGGCGGCCAAAGAGCCGCACAAACCGGCGGAGCACAGCCAACATGGGCGTAGTGGTGGGGACCGGAATTCTTTTGCTGTTGAGCCGCTAGACCCGCGTCCGCGCAAAATTGCGCCACGCCCGCTGAAATCTCTTGACCCGGTTGACCCGAATGCCGGCTTAGATGCACCTATCACCGTGTTGAAGGGCGTTGGGCCTGAAACCGCCAAAGATTACGAGCGGCTGGAAGTCCGCACACTCCGCGATTTACTGCTGTACTTCCCGCGCCGCTACGATAACTATTCCAAGATGAAGACTATTAACCGCTTGGAGTACGGTGAAGAGTGCACGCTGATTGCTACCGTGTGGGAAGTGCGTGAGCGCAAATTCCGCGCCAACCGCGCCATGCTAAAAGTGGTGTTGAGTGATGGCACAGGCATGATTGAAGTGACTGAGTTCAACCCGTACCGCAAGCAACTGCTTCAGCCCGGGCGGCAAGTGGTAGTGAGCGGGCGCGTTGACCAATACCTGGGCCGCCTGACGATTGTGCCGCGCGAGTGGGAACGCTTGGATGTGGAACTGTTGAACACGGGCCGCATTGTGCCGGTGTACAGCCTGACGGAAGGTATTTATCAGCGCTCCATGCGCAGTCTCACTTCCCAGATTGTTAATTATTGGGCCCCAAAACAGCCTGATCCGCTTCCAGCGGATATGGTGGAGCGCACCTCTCTGCTGGCGTATGGTGAAGCGCTGGCGCAGATTCATTTTCCCGATAGTGAGCCGCAATTGGAAGCCGCGCAACACCGGCTGGCGTTTGATGAACTGCTGGCCCTGCAAATTGGTGTTTTGCGCCAACGGCGGCAGTGGCAGAGCGCTCAAGGCCAAGCCTTGCCCGTGGAAGACGCATGGCTGATGACGTTTACCAACAGCTTGCCATACCAACTCACTAATGCGCAAACCCGCGCATTGGCGGATGTGCGTGGTGATATGAGCCGCCCCGTGCCGATGAACCGTTTGCTTCAAGGTGATGTGGGCTCCGGCAAGACGGCGGTGGCGGCGGTGGCCATGGCACAAGCAGTGCAAGCCGGCGCACAAGCCGCGCTAATGGTTCCCACCAGCATTCTAGCGGAGCAACATTTCAAAACAATCTCTACTTTGCTGGCGGCAAGTGACGGGACGCAAGTGACGGGTGACGTAATCCCTAATCCCCAATCCTTAACATCCATTCGCTTGTTACAAGGCTCCACTTCCAAAGCGGAGAAGGAAGAAATTTACGCCGGTTTGCGTTCTGGTGAAGTGAAAGTGGTGGTGGGCACGCACGCCCTCATTGAAAACCCGGTGGAGTTTGCCAATTTGGGCTTAGTGGTGATTGATGAACAACATCGCTTTGGCGTAGCGCAACGCGCGGCTCTGCGCGGCAAAGGCGCCACTGCCCCGCACCTGTTGGTGATGACGGCCACGCCCATCCCACGGACGCTGGCGTTGAGCGTGTACGGTGATTTGGATTTGAGTATTTTGGATGAGATGCCGCCCGGCCGTCAGCCGATTGGCACACACATTTTGCACGCCAATGAACGCGAGCGCGGCTACGCCTTTGTGCGCCGCGAGGTGCAGAAGGGCCGCCAAGCCTTCCTCATCTTTCCGCTGGTGGAAGAATCAGAAAAATCTGAAGCCAAGGCCGCAGTGGCGGAGCATGAACGCCTGCAAAAAGAAGTTTTCCCAGAATTGAAGCTGGGCCTTTTGCACGGCCGCCTAAAGCCGGATGAAAAAGACGCCGTGATGCAAAGCTTCCGCGCCGGAGAGTTTCACATTCTAGTTTCCACCTCGGTTGTGGAAGTAGGCGTGGATGTACCCAATGCCAGCGTAATTTTGATTGATGGCGCGAACCGCTTTGGCCTTTCGCAGTTGCATCAGTTCCGTGGGCGGGTGGGGCGCGGTGAACATGCGTCTTACTGTTTGCTGGTTTCAGATTCTCCGCACCCGGAGCCAGATGAGCGACTGAAAGCGATGGAAGCCACGCAAGACGGCTTTAAGTTGGCGGAGAAAGATTTGGATTTGCGCGGCCCCGGTGATTTTCTCGGCACCCGGCAGAGCGGCTTTGCGGGCTTACACACCGCTCGGCTGAGCGATATTAGAACGATTGAGAAAGCCCGCCGTGAAGCCATTGCGCTGTTTGAGCGTGACCCTGAACTGAGTGCGCCAGAACATGCTGGTGTGGCCAACTTGGTGAACAAGTTTTGGCACACAGGCTCTGGCGATGTGAGCTAAAAAAACGGGAAATGAGGGAAAGGAAGGAAGCGTTTCCTTTCTTTCCCAGCTTCCTTTTTGTTGAAACGGAGTTTCTAAACTTGAACATCCGCGCCGTTTACCCGGGAACGTTTGACCCCATTCACTTCGGCCATATGGATATTATCCAGCGTAGCTCACAATTGTTTAGCCAAGTGCTGGTGGCCATTTATGATAAGCCGTTGAAATCCCTCGTCTTTTCATTTGAAGACCGCGTGGCGTTGGCGGAGAAGTGTGTAACAGATATGGGCCTGCCCAACGTGACGGTGATGGGTTATAACGGGCTGACGGTGGAGTTTTGCAAGAAGGTGGATGCCCAAGTGATTGTGCGCGGCTTACGCGTCTTTTCGGATTTTGAGTTTGAGTTCCGCATGGCGTTGGCCAACCAGCGTATGGTGCCCGAGGTGCAAACAGTGACGCTCATCACGCGTGAACAACACACGTTCCTCAGTAGCACCACCGTGCGCGAGATTGCGTCACTGGGCGGTAACGTGAGCACTATGGTTCCTTCTCACGTGGAAGTGGCTCTCAAACGCCGCTTTGGTGAGCTGGGCGAGGATGGCAGTGCCAAAGTGGTGCCGATGACGCAACTGCGCGATTGAGCTATTTTTGTGCGGGGTATGCCAAATTCTTCCTCATTCACCGAACATCTCTTTCGCGAAAAATATGGGG
>JAEURM010000143.1 GCA_016789245.1 Anaerolineales bacterium | reverse complement strand
GCACGGTGGGGTTTTCAAACGCGCGCACCACCTGCAAAAAGCCTTCCATCGTGCTCAGTTGGTTTAGCAATTGCCCAGAGAAGCCGCCTTTATCCTTGGCCTCGTCTGGCGCTTCCAAGCCCGCAATATCCGCATACACCACTTGGGCGTAAATGGTTTTGCGCGGGTTGAACATAGCGGAGAGCGTATCCACCCGCGCATCTGGCACGGGCACTACGGCGGTTTGCACTTCAAAGCGCCCACCGCCAATTTGCCGCGCTCCGCCCACCGGCTTATCACCGCGCGTTAAGGCATTAAAAATAGTTGTTTTGCCTGCCTGTGGCAGACCAATGATTCCAAGTTTCATAAAAGTATGCGTAGGGGCAAATGGCCGTCTGCCCTTACGTGGAAAGGTGAACCCTCAACAATTACAGATGTTTCCGTTATAATGCGCCTTCGCTAGCCGAGGTGGCGGAATGGCAGACGCGGCGGTCTCAAAAACCGCTGTCCTAACCGGACGTGAGGGTTCGACTCCCTCCCTCGGCACACACGAACGCGACGGATTATACCCGTCGCGTTTTCGTTGCGGCATTATATCATTCCGGCCATAATTGCTTTGATGCGGAACGTTGTTCTCTTCTTGCTTTCACTGGTGTTAGGCCTCGGTGCGGGGCTTGCCATTGGCTGGGTAGTTCTGCCGCCCACGCCCGCGCCCAGCACTTTAGCCTCACTGGGCACTGCAGAAAAAGATAGCGTGATTTTGCTGGCGGCCACTGTGTTTGAAGCCGATGGGAACGTGCAAGCCGCGCGGCTCCGATTGGCCGCCCTCGGTTACGCGGAACCCGGCCCGGAAATTATCGAATCTGTGAAACGCGGCGTACCAACGCAAACCCTCAACTTAGTAGATGTGCAACGCCTTCTGCGTTTGGCCAATGCCTTTGGGGCCGTGCCACCAGAATTGCAGAACTTAGTGCCATGAGAGTGCTGGCCATTATTTTGGGCGTGGTGCTGGGTTTGAGCGCGGGCTTGTATTACGCGCGCGCGGTAAGCCCAGCCACCGTCATTGCCACCTCTTTACCCGCTCTGCGCGCAGAAGATAAAACGGAATTAATGCGGCTGATTGTGGCCGCGTACGCGGTGGATGGAGACGTGGAGCGTGCGCGTGCCCGCGTGCAGAGCTTGGGTGAAGCCGATGCGGCGCAAGCGGTTACGGCGCTCGCTCAACGCACTGCGGCAGACGGTGGAGACCCAGCGGTGATACAAGCCATGGCCACACTAGCCACCGCGCTGGGCGGCATTGCTGGCCCGGTAACGCCAGTGGCGCAACCGCCCACCGCTGAGCCAACGCTTGAATCAACGGCCACGCCCACCCTCGAACCATCACCCACTGCTTTTGTAACCGCCACGCCCATCCTCGTTGGCCTGCGCCCCACGCCCGCTGGTGTGTTTCAACTGCTCAGCACGGAAACGTTGTGTTTAGAAAGTGCCCAACCCGTATTGCAAGTGGTGGCGCAAGAAGCTACTGGCAACGGCGTGCCGGGCGTAGAAGTATTAGTGGAATGGCCGGGCGGGCAAGATCGTTTCTTTACCGGCCTGCAACCGGAGCAGGGCGCGGGTTACGGGGATTTTGCGATGGAGCCAAGTGTAGAGTACACCGTGCGCCTCGCCCTTGCGCCCGATGCGGGCTACCCCCTCCGCTCAGACCCTTGCACAGATGGAAGCGGCAACCTGCGCTCCACCTCCGTGCGGCTGGTGTTTAGCTTGCCTTGAGTTTTTGAAACTAAAGCCAAGAAAAAAACAAAAGAATTACTACGGCTAAATTGATGGGTACAAGTATTAAGAGTGAAAGATACCCATCGGCTGATACGCTCTTGAGATGAGCCGAATATTCTTGCGCGTATTGTTGGGGATTTGTTTCCAATAAGAGCAACCGTTCATTCCTGAGGCCAAATCTCCTACCCATAGATCTAGGTAAGCGCGTAATAATTCTCAAAGCTTCAAGCGGCCTGCGCCATTTATACCAACACCACATACACACTGGCATTGTGGCTAGAAGCCATGTGAGTAAATGCCAAGATTTCATCCCGTGCGCCTTAGCGTTTTTGCGTTAAACAACCGCCGCCGGGTTCACGCCATAGCACATGGCGAGGTAGTAAGCCACATAATCCCCATACTGCGCCAACGTAAGCAATTGCGCCAAAGCAGATTGGCCGCTGGCGGCAATAAAATCAGTGTTGAAGCCGCTCGTCATGAAGTGCGTGCGCACCCTATCCGATTGCGCAGATGGGCGGGAGCCGCGCAACCACAGCGCCATGTATTTCTCCACCAACGCTTCTGGAAACACTGAGCCTTGAATGGCATGATCTGATTCCGCTAATGAAACGCACTGCGCCCATGCTTTGGCAAATTGGTTGATTTTGGATTGCCAGTAACGGCCCGCTGGCGCTAGCTCATCATTCACAAACAGCGCGGCGTAACGGTTCATAATTTGCCCGGCCATGCGTTTGGCCGGGTTTTTCATCACTGGGCTTTCGGCGCGCAGGCTGGCCTGTTGTGCTTGTAAAACGCTCACCGCTTCCGCCACCTCCGCCGCTTTAGCTTGCGCCGCGCCCACTTTCACCAGCGCCGCCAACACCAGTATTGCCAGCTCACCCACTGCCGTGCGTGAATCACCGTCTGATAAAAATTGCCAAGCGGTTGCGCCGTTCAGCCCCGCCAGTTGGCCGCCAGTGCTGAGGGTGAGTACCTGTGCGCCACGCTCCACTGCCGCGGCGGCCACTGCCACCGTTTCGGCGGTGTTGCCAGAGAATGAGAGCGCCAGCACCAAGGTGCGCGCGTTCACCCACGCGGGCAAATAACTTTCGCGCCACACAGTGATGGGCAAGATGGATTCTGGCGCGGCGTAACGGGCCAATTCGCCCGCAATGGCAGAATCACCGCGCCCAACCATGAGCACCTGCTTGGCCGCACTGAAACCGTCCGCCAGAGCCAACGTTTGCGCGTGCGCCCAAGCCGCTTCAACTTTTTCCGGCCAAGCATCAATTTGACGGATAAGATTGCTGGCATCTACAGAGCGAAAATGTTCAAGGTCATCAAGGTTCATTGGTTTATTGGGTGATTGAGTGATTGGGTGACGGCAATCACTCAATCACCCAATCGGCAAATCAATCAAGATTGTAAACATCGCGTGTGTGCCAGCCAGAGAGCTCAGCAACCTTTTTGGCGGCTTCTTTGCGTTTGAGGCCAGCGGCGAGTTGCTCGGCGAGTTTTTGGCGCACTTGGCTCTCCGGCCACTTTTCCGCTGGTTGGCTGGCCGCGCCGGCGATGACGAGCGTAATTTCTCCGGCCACGCCTTTGGCCGCAAAGTGCGCGTGTGCTTCACTGGCTGGGCCACGGTAAATTTCTTCAAACAGCTTGGTCAGCTCACGCGCTACAGCCACGCGCCGGTTGCCCAGCGTGGCTTCAATTTCCGCCAGCGTTTCTAACAGCCGGTGCGGGGATTCATACGCCACCAACGTGCGCAGCTCAGCGGCTATTGATTCTAAAAGTTTGCGGCGTTCTGCGTCTTTGCGCGGGAGAAAACCAAGATACACGAACGCATCCGTAGGTAAGCCGGAGGCCACCAGTGCGGCCACCACCGCTGAGGGGCCGGGCACGGGCACTACTGTGAATCCGGCTTCCAGCGCGGCTTGCACCAATTCATAGCCCGGGTCTGAGAGGGCGGGCGTGCCCGCATCCGAAACTAAGGCCACATCACCGTGGTTGAGCGCTTCTAAAATTTCATCTAGCTTGCTGAGTTTGTTGTGTTCAAAGTAGCTGGTGAGCGGCGTGTGAATATCAAAGTGTGTGAGCAGGCCGCGCGTGTGCCGCGTATCTTCGGCCGCAATCAACGCCGCTTCGCGCAAAATGCGTAGGGCGCGCGCGGTGATATCTTCTAAATTGCCAATTGGCGTTGCAACCAAATAGAGAGTGCCCATGTGTTTGGGTAAGGGTGGATGGCCATCCGCCCTTACAGGAGCCATGGCAAAAGAGTTAATAAAAGTGGTTTTATCATTTCAAACAGCGGCAACGTCATCAAGCCAATGAGAAAACCCAGCGCCGCGCCGGCCACAATATCTGAAAGATAGTGCACGCCCATAGCCACGCGGGCCAACGCCACCAGCGGCCCCCAAATGACTAAAATGATGGCAAACCACGTTGGCCCCAACAGAACGCCCAACGCAGAAAGCATGATGGCGCGGGAGGCGTGGCCGGATGGAAACGAGTGCGGGTCTGCTTTGCGGTACAGTTGCCCCCACTCGCCCTGTGGCCGCTCACGGCGTACCAGCCATTTGATGGCCTGCGTGACCAGCGCACACACCGCGATGGCAAAAACCAAAATTACGGCTTTGGTGCGCCACTCCACGTTACCAAAAAGCCACACGGCCAATAGCCCCAACCCCCAAAACCAAGAGTCACCAGAGTGCGCCAGAAAAATTGCCAGTTGGCGCAAAAGACCCGGCTTTTCAGCCACGCGCATTTTTTGTGAGAGCATGGCATCTGTTTCAAGTAAAGAGCGAAGCACAAAATCTCCTGAGTAGTGATCAACGGATTGAACGGATGGGAACGGATGTGTTTTATCCGCTAAATCCGTTTTATCCGTTGACTAAGTTCGTGTTCCACCAACGTCACTTGGTGCGGCTTATCTACATCCATCGCAATTTCGGCTTGCGGCGCAACAAGTAAATGCCCATCTAGCCCCAGCCGCTCACGGATGAGGCGCTCACCCAGCGCAATGGGCGCGCGGCCACTCATCAGCCACAACAGCGCATCCACGCCCACCAATTGCGCCATCTTCAGCGCGTTTTTGCGCGCATCAATAATGTTGCGCCAAACGGGATTATAGCCGCTGAATACGGAGCGGTTGAGCACATGCAAATCCGCGCCGCAGAACTGGCCTTCTCGCAAACGGAAATACGTGCGGCGGGAATTAGGGAAACGCCGCTCCATCGCCTCACGCGCCAAGATGTGGTAGCAGGCTTCGCCGCCTTTTTCTAAAGCGGCGCGCACGTTCCAATCAATCATCTCTGCCGTCACCAGCGGAATATCACTGCTGATGAGGAGCAAGTGGCTGGGCGGTTCCGGCAATTGCTCACACAACGCCGCGCCCGCAATTAGGTTATCCACAATTGAACCGTGCGATGGGAGGTGATAATCCCTCACCCCTAAGCCCTTAGACTCCGCGCCAATAATTACCACGTTCCGCACGGTTTGCGCGGCGTGCAGGGCGGCCAGCACCCACTCAATCATGGGCTGGCCAGCAATTTCCAGCCGGGCTTTGGGCTGGCCGCGCGTGAGTGCGTACAGCGGGTCACGCGGGCCGGGCACACTGCCAGCGGCGAGGAGGGCGTCTACGGTGGGCATTGGGAGGAGTAAAGTGTAACGGTTAGCTGTGGCAGTTAAAACTGCACCAACAGAAGGCGAAGCCCGTCTGCGCGGGCTACACGGGTAGCCGCCGTAGGCCGCGTCCTGAGCTTGCCGAAGGAGCGGCCTTCGCTTTCTGTTGCCGCGAATTTATTCGCCGGAATGCGGATTTAGAGATTGAAAGTTTGGTTGCAGTTCCAAAACGCTAAGAAGCTCTTCTAATTCATCATCTTTCAACACGCGGCCTTTTCCACTCACGGCAATCAGCGCGGCTTCTAGTAAGTTGACGCCGAAGGAACGGCC
>JAEURM010000142.1 GCA_016789245.1 Anaerolineales bacterium | reverse complement strand
AGCATTGCGGCAGTGCACGAAGTGTTAGCGCAAGAAGGCTACCGGCTGGTGGATGTAACCGAAGTGGCACGCCGCATTGCACGTTTGGTCGGCCAAAACATGTTGTTGCCCGGCGTGGCCGTGGATATTGAAGTGGAAGGCGAAGCGGCGGTTTTGCCCTCACGCGCCGCTACCTCGCTGGCGTTGGTGGTGAATGAACTCTTGCAAAACGCTTTGGAGCACGCGTTTGTGGGCCGCGCGGCTGGCCGCGTGCATATTGCTTTTGGCCACGCGGGGCCAGAGTACGTAATAGAAGTTACGGATGATGGCGTGGGCTTGCCGGAAAACTTGCCCGAGAGCTTGGGCTTAGAAATTGTTTCTGCCTTGGTGCGGGATGATTTGCGTGGCCAGCTTGACTTTGTGCGGTTGGAGCCAACCGGCACGCAAGCCGTGGTACGCGTCCCCCGCCCCGAGTTGGATTTAGGCGAATGATTCCATTGTAGTCGTCATTGCGAGCAAGCCAAACGGCAGTGACATTTCTCAAAAAAATAAAACTATGCAAAACAAGTTACGTATTTTGGTGGCAGATGATGAAGCCATCATTCGCTTGGGATTGAAAAGCATGTTGCAGGCCATGGGCCATGAGGCGTTGTTAGCCGCCAATGGCCGGGAAGCACTGGATATTGCCCGCACCGCCAACCCGGATTTGGCAATTCTGGATATTCGCATGCCGCTAACGGATGGTTTGGAAGCCGCTAAGGTGATTGCGCGCAAGCACCCCATGCCGGTGCTTCTGCTTACAGCGTACAGTGAGCAAGACTTAATCCGCAAGGCCGCTGAACTGCCCATACAAAGTTATCTCATCAAGCCGGTGGATGAGCGAGATTTGAGCGCAGCCATTCAAATTGCCATAGCCCGCTTTGCAGACGCGCAAGCCGCCCAAGAAAAAATTGTGGAATTAGAAGAAACCATTGAAACGCGCAAGTTGGTGGAGAAAGCCAAAGGCTTGCTCATCAAATCCGGCCTAACGGAAGAAGCGGCCTACCTCACCATTCAGCGCCGCGCCCGGGATGAGCGCACCAGTATGCGCCGTGTAGCGGAGGATATTTTGAAGAAGATGGGAAGTGCGTAGAGATGGCCCAACGGGTCATCTCTGATTTTACCGTGAGGGGTTTGTGATTTTGGACGTAAACGGCAGTGCTAGCCCTACAAATCAAAAAGCTGTAAATGTTAGACAGGAGATGTGCGAGCAACGCGCCTCTCAGAAAGCATGATTACCGTACTAAACTAGCAAGCTCTTCGCCAACGCCAACGCGCCGTCAGCATCTACTACCGTGCCTTCAACTTGGGCCTCGCGGATGGCTTCTAGCAGTTTGCCAATTTGGGGGCCGGGCGGCAGGTTGAGTTCCCGCATCAAATCATCACCCGTAATCAGCGGCTTGGGGGCCACTACTGTTTCCCGCTTCTCAAAATAGGCTTCCAGCATTTTGGCACAGGCGGCCAAATGCTCCGCCCATTCCACTTGCGGCGGCGGGTAACTGCCGGATTTACCCATCAAATCTGCGAGCGAGAGCAAGATGATATCCACGCCTGCCGTGCCGGTATCTTTGAAGAAGCGGTAAATGGCGCGGGCAGAAGGCTCACCTTCCCGGCTCAGTTGGCGCGGCCGCATGTGATGGGCCACAATAGTTTGTGTGCGCTTCACTTCATCCGCACTGAACTTGAGCCGCGCGAAAATCTCAGCCGCCAACCTCGCGCCCGCCGCTTCATGCCCCAAAAAGCGAATGCGGCCATCCGCGTCTACGGTGCGCGTTTGCGGCTTGGCCGCATCATGTAACAGCGCGGCCAGCAAAAGTATCCAGCGGGCGGGGCGCTCACTGGAAATAGCTTCGGCTAAGTGGCTGGTGATTTTGTGGCGATACCGCCCCAGCCGCACGGAAACTAAGCCGAGCGTTAAATCCGAAGCGGCGTCCAGATCATGTTGCGGGCCGAGGATGTAAATTACATCCGCCAGCCTTGCCACCACCGTGAGCGTGTGTTCCCACACATCCATGGTGTGCGGCAGTGATTGTGTAACGCCTTTGAGCGTGGCCAACTCCGGCAAAATAATATCCAACAGGCCTAGCCAATCTAGCGCGCGGAGCGTGGCCGCCGGTTGCGGGCCGCCCACACAGCGCACCAACTCATCCCGTACGCGCTCTGCAGAAACGCTGGTTATTTCAGCGGCAGAAGTTTTGATGGCGGCGCGGGTTTCTCTTTCAATCTTGAAGCTGAATTGCGCCGCCTGCCGCACGGCGCGAATGCCGCGCACCGGGTCTGAGGTGATGGAGTTTTCCGCGCAGGCGCGAATGAGTTTGGCCCGCAGGTCAGCCGCGCCGCGCAGAGGGTCAATCAATGTTTCCGGCGCGGCCAACGGCACGGCCATCGCGTTTAGTGTGAAATCACGCGCGGCCAAATCTGCATAAATATCTGCACCGCGCAGTTCTGCAAAATCTAAAATGATGGCGGGCTGTTCCGCCGTATCTTTGAGGATAACGCGGCCCGTGCCCCGTTCGGCATCCAATGGATAAAACGCGGCTTGCAGAGCATCTGCCACGCGGCGGGCCACGGCCAACCCATCACCGTTCACGGCAAAATCTAAGTCATGCCCAGCGCGGCTGAGTATGGCATCGCGCACAGCGCCGCCCACCAGCCACACTTTTTCTGGCTCGGGCACGTAGGCCTGCACGCGGGCCACTATTTCTGGCAATTCGTAGGGAAAATCTTCCGGCACAAAAATCACCTGTGGTTGCGCTTTAGATTGAGAGAGTTGCGCGCTGGCGAGCGCTTCGGCTTGCGTGGCGCCGGTGCCCGCCACTTGGCCTTTGATGAGGGCTACCCAACGCCCGGCGTACGCAGTGAGTGATTGCGATATTGAGTGATTGGGTGATGAGTTCATAAATCACCAAATCGCACAATCACCCAATGGTGAAGCCCGGTTTTACAATGCCGATATACGGCAAGTTGCGAAAATACTCGTCCACATCCAAGCCGTAGCCCACTACAAAGTGATTGGGAATGGTGAAGCCCACGTAATCGAGCGGCACATCGGCTTCGCGGCGCTCAGCTTTATCTAGCAGGGAGCAAATTTTTAGTGAGGCGGGGCGGCGCGTGGCCAGCAAATCTAGCACGGCGGCAATGGTGTGGCCGGTATCTACAATATCTTCCACAATTAGCACATGCTTACCGGCAATATCTTGGTTCACATCTAGGTTAATGCGCACTTGGCCAGATGATTTACGCATCCCAACGCTGTACGATGAAATGGCCATGAACTCCACGGTGTGTAAAACCGTCAACGAGCGCATCAAATCCGTGAGGAATAGGATGCCGCCGCGCAAGATACAAATGAGTAGTAAATCTTTGCCCGCGTAATCGCGGCTAATAACAGCGCCCAACTCACGGACGCGGCTTTGCAGTTGGCCTTCGGGAATGAGGATGCTCTCCAGCATCTCTGGCTGGCCGGCGGGCACGGGTTGAGGGGCGGGGGCCATCAACGGGCGGCGCGGCACTAAGTGGTGCTCTCGGCAACGGGCTTCGTACATTTCACTTGCGCCTACCACCACAATCGGGTCATCGTAAGAAGCGGGTTCATCGTTGATGAGCCGCTGGGTGCGGGAGGCTTCATCGCCGCACACGGCGCAAATGGCGTGCAGTTTATCCACGCTTTCTGCTAACGCAAAAAAGTCGGGCATCGGGCCGAACGGCTCGCCGCGAAAATCCTGATCTAAACCGGCCACAATCACCCGTACGCCGCGCGCGGCTAAGGCGCGGGCCACTTCCACAATTTCCGGCTCAAAGAATTGCGCTTCATCCAAGCCCACTACAGTGGTTTCCGCCTTTACCAGTGGCAGAATCTCTGCCGCGTGAGCCAGCGGCGTGGCTTCAAATTCACTGCCCGCGTGAGATTTCACTTTTTCTACCGCGTACCGGTTATCAATAATCGGCTTGAACACTTGAATGTTCTGCTTGGCAATGCGGGCGCGGCGCAAGCGGCGGATGAGTTCCTCGGTCTTGCCGCTGAACATGGAACCGGTGATGACTTCAATGGAGCCGTGAGTGTGTTTCATAAGCGTTGGGTCAACGGATGTATCGGATGTGAGCGGATGAGATTAACCTGATTGTAGCTAATCCGCTAAATCCGTTCAATCCGTTGAACAAAAAAGGGCAGGCACCTTGTGAGTGCCTGCCCTCGATTGGGTCAGGGTGATGTTACGCGGCGGGCGTTTCAGTTTCGTCTTTCATGAAGCCGCGCGCGCGCAGGCGCTTCTTGATATCAATCACATTCTTGCGGCCCATGCCGTCAATGGCGAGCATGCCTTCGTCGCCAGCTTTCACCTTCTCCACCAACTCGGTCACGGTGTTCAGGCCAGCGCCGGTTAGCATGGCCACCACGCGTTCATCCAAGCCGAGGCTACCAATGGCCTGCTCTACGGTTTGCTTCGCCGTTTCGCGGGCTTGTTGCTGGCTCTGGTAGCTCACGCGCGCTTCCAGCTTTTTATAGAAGCGGTCTACTTGGCCTTCGGTGTCCACAATGCGTTGCTCGCCCGTAAAGAACGGGTGGCACTTGTAGCACACGTCAGTGTGAATTTCCCCGCGTGTGGAGCCGGTTGTCCACGTGTTGCCGCAGGAGCAAACAATCTTGGCGCTCTCAAAATACTTAGGGTGAATCTTTTCTTTCATGTTGTCCTCTAGCCCCGGTAAAACCACATTTGTTCCGTCGGTGCCATGATTGGGGGCCGCAACTCACCGCACTCGTGGGAACGTGGCAAATAACCAAATAACCCGTAACTTCTCTGGCAGTGGTTATTAGTTAGTAGAGATTTCTAACGGCAGAACGCTAACTTTCTTCTGGCCGTTCGGCAGGGTGTCAAACTTCACCACGCCATCGGCCACGGCAAACAAAGAGTCATCTTTGCCCACCATCACGTTTAGGCCGGGCTTGATTTTTGTGCCGCGCTGGCGCACGATAATGTTACCCGAGCGCACGGCTTCGCCACCGTACTTCTTCACGCCCAAGCGTTGAGAATTGCTATCACGTCCGTTGCGGCTAGAGCCGGCACCTTTTTTATGAGCCATGTTGGTTAACCTTCAATTGCTTCAATCTTAACTTGTGTATAAATTTGCCGATGACCACGGCGGCGGCGTTGGCGCTCTTTGGCTTTGTAGCGGAAGGAATAGGTTTTGTCACCTTTCATTTCGCCCACCACCGTACCCGTAACTTGCGCACCCGCCACATTGGGCTTGCCCACCTTCACGGTTTCACCATCGGAGATGAGCAAAACTTCCTTGAAAGCATAGGCGCTTCCAGCTTCAGCCGTAAGGCGTTGAACTTCAATGGTGGCCCCTTCTTCACAGCGGTATTGATTACCACCGCTTTGCACAATGGCGTACTTCATCTGTAACTCCTTTACTTTGCCGGTTTCCAGCCAGCGGCCGTACTCACGGGAAAGGGAAATAGCGGCTTATGGTTCAAGTTGTGCCCAGATAGCCGTGTTCTGGGACAACGGCGGGAAATTATAGCGAGCGGCAGTTATTCTGTCAAAGTCAAACCAAAATGTGCAATGGCCGCTTTAAAGCCCGATTTTACCTCCTTCATCGGCACAGCGCCAACTGTGCGGCTTGGGCTACAAAATCTGCCACGGTGCTGGGTTGAATTTCTTTCGGCTGATAAAAGGTAAGAT
>JAEURM010000141.1 GCA_016789245.1 Anaerolineales bacterium | reverse complement strand
CGTGAAGCAATTGCAGTTGGCGTAAGTCATAGACCTGTCAAGTGGGCGTATTTGGGCTCGCTTTTTTTTAAACTTGAACGTCCACCTGACAGGTCTTTAGTTCATGCCCACCTTCACCTACACTTTCAAAGTCAAAGCTCCATTAGCCGCTGTGGCGGAGTTTCATCGCTCAACCACCACCCTCAAAAAGCTCTCACCGCCGCCACTGTTTGTGCAACTGCACCGCCTAGATGCTTTGGCCGATGGCGCCATTGCAGATTTCACGCTGTGGTTTGGCCCTTTGCCGGTGCGTTGGGTGGCCGTTCATTCTGAAGTGGATACCTTGCACGGCTTTACGGATACTCAGCAAAGCGGCCCGCTAGCGGCGTGGCGGCACACCCACCGTTTTAATATGGTGGACGTGAATACCACCCGCGTCCGTGAACACGTTGTGTATGACTATCCATCCGGCTTACGCGGCATACTAGCCCGTTTATTGTTCAACCCACCCGCCCTGCAATTTCTGTTTTGGTATCGCGGCTTCATCACGCGGCGAAGTTTAGAGACTTAATCTACGCAACACGGAATACGCAACAAGTATTTCGTATTGCGTAAAAAACATGCACACCGTCATCATCGGCGCAGGGCTGGGCGGCCTCACCACCGGCGCTTTACTGCTCAAAGCCGGCCACACCGTAACTGTGCTAGAGGCGCACGTGTACGCGGGCGGTTGCGCAGGCACATTTTTCCATCAAGGCTACCGGTTTGATGCGGGCGCAACGTTGGTGGGCGGCTTCTCCGCCAATGGCCCGCACGCGCGCTTGGCAGAAATTTTAGATGTGCAGTGGCCGGTAACGCCTGTTGACCCGGCCTGGGTGACGCACCTGCCGGATAAAACAGTAACGCAGTGGGCGGAGGCCGAACGCTGGCGCGAGGAACGCCGCGCGGCTTTCCCACACGCCGAGCGTTTTTGGCGCACCCAAGAATCACTGGCTGAAATTGCGTGGGACATTTCTTCTCGGCATTTTCCGTGGCCGCCCACTTCAGCCCGCGATTTGGCAGATTTGGCGCTCGCGCTCCGGCCTCGCACTTTGCTGGCCGCACCACATCTGTTCAGCACCGTAGCGCACATAGCCGGGAGCGCGCAACAAAATTTAGATTTCAAAACCTTTGTAGATGCGCAATTGCTGATTGCGGCGCAAACCATCAGCCCGTACGCGCATGCGTTGTACGGCAGTGCGGCGCTAGATTTGCCACGGCGCGGCGTGAACCATGTGCGTGGCGGCATCGGCGCGTTGGCGCAAACGCTGGTGGATTGGATCCGCGCCAACGGTGGGCAAGTGCTCTTCCGCCAAAAAGTTGAGCGGCTGGAAGTGAAGCATGGCCGCGTAGTGGCCGCCCACACTACCAAAGGCCTGCGTGTGGAAGCAGAGGCGTTTGTGGGCAACCTTACGCCGTGGGCGCTGGCGGAAGTTTTGGCCGAGGCCGCACCGCAAAGTTTGCGGCGCGAAGTGGCGCAACGTGAACCCACGTGGGGGGCGTTCACGCTGTATCTCGGTTTAGATACTTCCCAGTTGCCCGCTAACACGCCCACCCACCACCAAGTGGTGCTCAACCCCGGCCAGCCGCTGGGCGAAACTAATTCCGTTTTCATTTCTCTTTCTGAAGCACAGGATGTGGCCCGCGCGCCCGCCGGAATGCGAGCGGCCACGCTCTCCACGCACACCGTGATTGCGCCGTGGCTGGCGTTACAGCAAAAAGATTTGGCCGCGTATGAGGCGCGCAAAGCCGAGTACGCCGAGAAAATGCTTACGGCGGCGGAACGCGCCCTGCCCGGCCTCCGTTCCGCCATCCGCTTGCAATTGCCCGGTACACCCGCCACCTTTGAGTTTTACACGCGGCGGCCACAGGGCATGGTGGGTGGCTTTCCGCAAACATCTTTGTTTAACGTGCGCGGCCCGGCCACCGGCCTACCCAACTTGTGGCTCGTAGGTGATTCAATTTTCCCCGGCCAATCCACGGCGGGCGTAACGCTGGGCGGCTGGCGTGTGGCCCGCAACATTCTGCAAGCGCACCGGCCCTCACGCAGTACAATATCTGAAACACGGCCTTTGAAAACACGGACGAACACGGAGTAGCGCGGAAAGACACGATAATTAAAACTTCACCTTATGCGGCCCATATTCTAAAGGAACGTCATACCCGCGAAAGCGGGTATCCACAAAACCCAAAATGAACTCCCGCTTTCGCGGCCTGCCCCCGCTCTTGTGGGGGAGTGACAGTTCAAGGCACTAGGTAAGTTAAGGTTTATCTGCGTTCTTCCGCTCCAATCCGTTCCATCCGCGTTTCAAATCCGCTCCATCCGTTTTTATGATTACGCTCTTTGGCGCTACCGGTTACACTGGCTCACAAATTGCCCAGCAACTAGAACAAGCTGGCGTGCCGTACCGTTTGGCGGGCCGCTCTGCCGCTAAGCTGGCCGCGCTGGCGCAAACGCTTCCCTCCGGCCCACCCACGTTGGTAGCCGATGTATCTCAACCGGAAACGCTCACCGCACTGGTGAAAAATACGCGCATGCTGATTAACTGCGCGGGGCCGTTTACAGAATTAGGTGAGCCGGTGGCAGAGCGCGCGGCGGCGGCCGGCGTGCATTATTTGGATATCACCAATGAATTGGCATACGTGGCCCGTGTGCGCCAGTATGATGCGCTGGCCAAAGCCTCCGGCGCGGCGCTTGTTCCGGCGTGCGCGTTTGAAGTGGCAATTGCTGATTGTATGGTGGCCCTGCTTGCGCGTGAAATTTCCGCGCCGCTGGAAAGCGTGAACGTAATATACGCTTTGCCATCCGGTGTGGTGAGCTACGGCACGCGTTTATCTGGCCTGCGCACCTTTGCAGTTTCATGGCTGGGCTACCGCAATGGAAAATTAGTGCGGCGCTTGCCGGGCGGCCCGCCGCGTAATGGTTTTATCGGCCAACGCGCTTACTCTGCGGTGGCGTTTCCCAGCTCAGAAATTATCACCGTGCCCGCGCACGTTCAGGTAAAAGATGTGCAAGCATGGCTGGCGCTCTCGCCGGAGTGGGCGGGAGTGGTGGGTGCGCTTCTACCGCTGGTGAGCGTTTTACTCCGTACGCCGCTCGGCTGGCTAACGCGTTTGGCGTTCCGTTACCTCACGCCGCCACCGCCCGCCACGCCGCCCAACGCCGCCCGCTTCGCTATCCAAATTGAAGCCACAGCTACAGGGCAAACACTTACGCGCACGGTCCGCGGCACAGAGCCGTACGCCCTCACCGCCCACATAGCCACCTACGCCGCGCAGAAATTTCTGGAGTCAAGCTTCAACCGTGCCGGTGTGTTAGCCCCCGCCCAAGCCTTAGAGCCGGAAGCGTTCTTGACGTGGCTGGAAAAACGGATGGCCGAACTGGCTGAGACACGGAAGAACTCGGAGTAGCACGGATCACACAAAAAACTCCGTGTTCTTCCATCTCAATCCGTTCCATCTGTGTTTCAAATCCGCACTACCCGTTTGTGCATTGTGCCTCGCCAGTTGAGCATTTTCTTGGATTGACAGCCCCCGCCCGCCCGTGTTATTTTCTGGGTACGATGTTTTCAACGTTTGGCACCACTACTATGCGAACTACCACTCCTTTCATGGAGGCGGCTTCGGACTGAGTAGCGGTGCTGAAAATTCAAGCACTCAACCCACGCGGAGCAACCTGCTCCGCGTTTTTGTTTCCTTGCGCCCCCTCTCCCAGCGGGAGAGGGCCGGGGTGAGGGAGAGCAAATAACATGCCCAAGACCCTCGTCATGAAATTCGGCGGCACCTCCGTTGGGAGCGCGGCCGCCATCCGCAACCTGATTGAAATTACGCGCACTGCCAAAGCGCAGTGGCCGGAAGTGGCGGTAATTGTTTCGGCCATGAGCGGCGTGACGGATATTTTGCTCAACACCGCGCACGCGGCGGAGCGCGGCGAAGCGATGCCGAGCGGCGAAACGCAAACTTTAGAAGCCGCGCTAAACACCGTGCGCGAAAAACACTTCACGGCCTTGGCCGAACTGGCGCCGAACAATACTGAAGTGCGCGGCCTAATCAATGAATATTTGGAAGAGTTCAAAGCGTTGTGCCACGCCATGCATGTGTTAGGCGAAGCCTCGCCACGCGCGCAAGATGCCATTGCCTCTTTAGGTGAGCGGATGAGTGTGCGGCTAGTGGCCGCCGCGCTGGAGGCCGCCGGTTTGCCCGCCGCCGCTGTGGATGCCGCTGAGGTAGTGGTAACGGATTCCGTTTTCCAATCCGCCACGCCGGATATGGAGGCCACTACCGTACAAGCGGGGCGCAAAGTGCGGCCCTTGTTGGAAGCGGGCCGCGTGCCCGTCATCACTGGCTTTTTGGGCGCGAATAAACAAGGTGTGGTTACCACGCTAGGGCGCGGCGGCAGTGATTTTTCCGGCGCAATTTTTGGCGTGGCGCTGAGCGCGGCGGAAGTATGGATTTGGACGGACGTGCCCGGCGTGATGACGGCTGACCCGCGCGTGGTGAAAGCGGCGCGCACTTTGCCGGAACTCACCTTCCGCGAGATTTCTGAGTTAGCGTTCTTCGGCGCCAAAGTTTTGCACCCCAAAACCATCCGGCCCGTAATTGAGCGCGGCATTGCTCTGCGCGTGAAGAATACGTTTCAACCAGAACACCCGGGCACGGAAATTGTGCCGGATAATCATGTGGCGCACGGTAGTGTGCGTTCGGTCACCGCGTTCAAAGGCCAGTGCATCCTCACGCTAGAAGGGCGCGGCATGTTAGGCATCCCCGGCATTGCGGCCCGCACCTTTGCGGCGGTGGCCCGCACCAAAACCAGCGTCTCTATGATTTCGCAGGCCTCCTCTGAGCAGAGCATTTGTTTCGTGATTCCTAAAAGTTCTGCAGAAACGGTAACTGCCGCGCTGGAGGAAGAATTCCGCGCCGAAATTGTGCGCAAGGATATTGAGCGCGTGTGGGCGTCTGCGGAGTGCGCGGTGGTGACGGTGGTGGGCGCTGGCATGCGGCACACGCCGGGCATTGCCGGTAAAGTATTTGGTGCGCTCGGCGCGGCCAGCGTCAACGTCGTCGTCATCGCGCAAGGTTCTTCGGAGTGTAGCATCAGCTTGTGCGTAGAAGCCGCCCAAGCGGATGATGCCGTGCGGGCGATACATGAGCTAATTGTTGCATGAGCTAAGCGTTATGCGTGAAACGTGAAACGTAAGCTCATCACGTTTCACGCTTCACGTTTCATTTCAGGAGTCGTCATGTCAAAGATTAAAGTCGCCATTCTCGGCGCTACCGGCGCAGTGGGCCAGCGGTTTGTGCAGTTGCTAGAAAATCATCCGTGGTTTGAAGTGAGCGCCCTCACCGGCTCAGACCGAACGGTGGGGCAGAAGTATGGCGCGGGCGTGCGTTGGGTGCTTTCCGGCTCCATGCCAGAGTACGCGCGCGAGATGACGGTGCTTCCCACCGAGCCGGGCTTTGACGCGCAAATGGCGTTCTCCGCCCTGCCTACGGAGATTGCCAAAGAAGCTGAGCCGAAGCTGGCCGCCGCCGGTTACGGTGTGTGCTCTAATGCGTCCTCGCACCGTATGTGGCCGGATGTGCCGCTGTTGATTCCCGAAGTGAACCCAGACCACACCGCCCTCATCACGCACCAGCGGCAGGCACGCGGCTGGCCGGGCTTTATTGTGACCAATCCCAATTGCACCAGCACCGGCGTCACCATTGCCCTGCGCGCTTTGCACAACGCCTTCACGCTCACCCGTGGCTTCATGGTTTCCA
>JAEURM010000140.1 GCA_016789245.1 Anaerolineales bacterium | reverse complement strand
TCTCGCCCCAAGGTTTGTAGCGCACTGCTCAGTTGTCAATGTGTTGATTGAATTGTGTCTTCCCAATCAAGTGGCAGATAAAGTTGAGTTGTGCTCGGAAATAACCGTTCAAATTCGCTTTGTGAGCTACTTCGAAAGTAAATTGCAATGATTTCTTCGCTATCCATTGTAATTGGGTTGCTTTCCAACGAGAAAGCCACACCATAATGTAATAACACAATCAATCCGCCTTGGGTATGAACATCACCATCTTGGTCAAATGCAAATACAAAATCAGGACACCCATATTGAAATAATAGCTCACCCACCGTCTGCCCTCCCCCATGCCGGCTAGAAATAGTAACTTTAGTAACTATTTCATTCTCTACCAAAAGGAGTGGCCGGTCATCTGGGAAAATCCATTCCCCGCTGAGATTATCAACTCTTAATGGGTCAGTGCCCAAAATCTTTTTGCCTGCTCACCCGTTGTTCTTCCGGGTTCGATACCCTTGTAACTCAATTGTTGCAAAGGTACCGATGAGGTAAGCCTACAATCATTTTTATGCAATGTAGCCACTGAAGTTGGAGCATTTTGCGGCGGCGTCCGCGTTCCTTCCGAGAGGTTGCCAATGCTACAGCCGACAAGCATGCATTGACTAATAAATACAGCCAACATACCCCATACAACTCTTTTCATAGCTCCTCTTCTCTTACAATTCGCATTAAACAACTCCGCCCAACGCTTGCGAGTTGGGCGGAGTGTATAAGGGAGCCGAGGCCAAGGATCAGATGGCTCGGTGATTATCGGCGGCGTAAAAACGCCGGGATATCTAAATCTTCCGTGTTGTACGTGCGCGGCTGAAAATCCGCTGGCTCTGGACGCGCGGCGGGCACTTCCGCATGGGCAGAAGCCTGCGGAGCTTGCGCCGAGCGCGGCGTGCCGGTGTTGGAGGCCGTTTGGCGCGGGCGCTCAATGGCGCGGCGCGGCATAGAACCCCGCTCAAAGCCGGTGGCAATCACCGTAATGCGCATGTCATCACCCATGTTCGGGTCAATCACAGCGCCAAAGATTAAGTTCACATCTGGGTGCGCCGTTTCCTTGATGATGGCGGCGGCTTGGTTCACTTCAAACAGCGTCATGTTCGGGCCGCCGGTTACGTTGAACAGAATGCCGCGCGCGCCGTCAATCGTAATATCCAGCAAATTGCTAGAGATGGCTTGCTCTGCCGCGAGCCGCGCGCGGTCTTCACCGGTGGCCTTACCCACCGCCATCAACGCCGCGCCACCTTCAGACATGATGGCGCGCACATCGGCAAAGTCCAAGTTAATCAAACCGGGCACAGTGATAAGTTCACTAATGCCCTGAATGCCTTGCCGCAAAACATCATCTGCCATGCGGAACGCATCTTTCAGCGAAGCCCGCTTATCCACAATTTGGAGCAAGCGGTCATTCGGGATGACGATGAGCGTATCCACATGATCTTTGAAGCGGTTGATGCCGGCCTCGGCGGAGGTGGCGCGTTTGTTGCCTTCAAAAGTGAAGGGCCGTGTGACCACGCCAATGGTGAGCGCGCCGCTCTCTTTGGCCACCTGCGCCACCACGGGGGCCGCGCCAGTGCCAGTGCCGCCGCCCATGCCCGCCGCAATAAACACCATATCGGCGCCACGCACGGCTTCATATAATTCCTCGGCAGATTCTTCGGCCGCTTTTTGGTCGCGCTCCGGGTCACCGCCCGCACCCAAGCCGCGCGTCAGCTTATCGCCAATGCGCACGCGTTTGGGGGCATTGCTCAACAACAGCGCTTGCGCATCCGTATTCACGGCGATGAACTCCACGCCGCCCATGCCCTCTTCAATCATGCGGTTCACAGCGTTACTGCCGCCGCCACCACAGCCAATCACCTTAATCCGGGCGAAGGACTCCGGCGTGCCCATATTGCTGAAGGGTGGGGTTTCCTTGCGAGCAGACGGTTCGGGTTTAGAAACTGATTGCATTGTCGTTACTCCTCTGATCCTTTTAATGGCGAGCATCGGCTCCCGACGATGCTCTGGTAAGGCGAAGCAGGCTTCGCTCTACGGTTTTACGGTAATAATCTTTTCAAGAAATCCACGCCTCGGCTCAAATCAATCGTCTTGGAACTGGATTTCTTCTGTTGCTTGCGGCGGACGGGGGCCACGCTCTCACGTTTGGCCCAGTGCAAAAGGCCCACACTGGTGGAATATGCTGGCCCAATCAATTTATCTACCAAGCCGTGCAAATTTTGCGGCCCGGCCACGCGCGCGGGTAAATTCAACACATTACTAGCCACTTTGCGGATGCCGGGCAATTGGCTGGTGCCGCCCGTCAATACAATTCCGGCTGGCAAAAGGCCATCGTAGCCCGTGCGCTTAATCTCTTGTAAAATCAAACTGAAAATTTCTTCCACCCGCGCTTCAATGATGGTGGCCAAATCGTGCTTGGTCACTTGCAGTGGGCTGTCTTCACCAAACGGCGTCACATTAAACAGCTCGTTCAACGCCACGTCCTTCGCGTACGCACTGCCGTGCTCAATCTTCAGCTTCTCGGCCACATCGGCGGGCAAACGCAAGCCGTGCGCAATATCACTGGTAAGGTGATTGCCGCCTACCGCCAACACGCTGGTGTGCCACACATTGCCATCAATATAAATGGCCAAGTCCGTGGTGCCGCCACCAATATCCACCACCACACAACCCATTTCTTTCTCGGTATCCGTCAGCACTACTTCGGCGGAGGCCAGTGGATTGAGCACGTACGCTTCCACGGCCACGCCCGCGCTCTCCACGCACTTGGTTAAGTTCTGCACGGAAGCGGTGGCGGCAGTGATGATGTGCGCTTCCACCTCTAACCGGAAGCCGTGCATGCCCAGCGGCTGGCGGATGCCTTCTTGCCCATCCACAATGAAGCCGCGCGGAATAATGTGCAAAATCTCACGGCCATGCGGGATGGAAACGGCCTGCGCGTTATCTAATGCGCGGTCAACGTCATCTTGTTCAATGCCGTAACTACCGCCGCCCACGCCCACCACGCCGCGGCTATTTACAGAGGCCACGTGCGCGCCGGCCAAACTCACAAAGGCCGCGCCAATTTCATAGCCAGCCGTGCGTTGCGCTTTATCCACCGCCGCCGCAATAGAGCGGCTGGCCAGTTCCACATCCACCACCACGCCTTTGCGCATGCCTTGAGACGGCTCAATGCCGAGGCCCAGAATGCGAAAAGCGCCGCTCTCATCCGCATCTGCGATGAGCGCACACACCTTGGTGGTGCCAACGTCAATGCCAACTAAAATTGGAGACTCGTCCATAACCAGTCAACAGTCATTTAGTGAACAGTCTTGTAGTAAACAGTAAACTGTTCACTGACTAACCGTTTACTTCTTGTAATAGGGTGCGTCCAAACTTTCCACGCTCACTAGGCTGAATGGTTCTCCCTGTTGCAGGAGTTGTTCCACCAGCGTTTCGTACACCGCCGTCTTCTGCGCCATTTCATTGCCCACCCCAAAATACACCCGCCAACCACGGTGATCTTGGTAACTCAGACCCCGAATGGGGTGGTAGTATAGTTTTTCTATGTTTTGGCGCAACTGCTTGAGCTGTTGCGCGCCCACCACCGCCTCTGCCGGAAGCGCCTCTAACACCTTATCCGTCTCGTTCACGATGGGGAGCAAACCCAAATCGCCCCGCGCTTCAAACTTCACGCCCGCCGCATCCACCCACCATTCGTTCTCGCCTTCCATCAACGTTACCTTCGGCACTCGCTCCACCACGGTGACGTTTACGATGGCGGGCCATTCCACGTTCACTTGCGCGCTGGCAATACCGGGCACCGCCGCAATATTGGCCGCCGCTTCCGTGGGGTTAATCCAAAACATGTGTTGCCCTGCCATGCCGGAGTTTTCAAAAATATCATCCGCCGGAACCAGCGAAGCGCCTTCTAAGTTCAAGCTGGTGAGGTACAGCGTGGGCAGTGAAATCAGATAGAACAACACCGCGCTAAGCAAAATCACCAGTGAGAGGCTGGCCAACCGCCACGTGGGCGTGAAGCGCGGCGCTTCAATCAACGGCAACCCAAGCGCATTGCCAGCCGCCGCTAAATTAAAGCGGCGTGGTTTACGCAATGGCCGCACGCCCACCAGTTTGCCCGTCACCGTGCGCGGGCGGCTCACTAAGGGCCGCACTGTGCGCGCGTGATGTGAAACATCTTGAAAGCGGGCGCGCACTTCCTGTTGGCGGCGGCGGCGCACCACATCGGCTCGGGAATGGCGGGTGGAAGAGTCTGGCATAAGAATTAGTCGGTCACTCGTATTGCGTATTGCGTATTTCGTTTACGCACTACGAAATACGCGATACGGTTACGTCCTTGTCTTCAGCGTCCTATCTTTGTCTGATTGCCGTTCTAGCGCAAGTAAAATCAGGCGGTCAATTAATTCGGCATAACCCAGCCCGGAGGCCTCCCACAGCTTGGGGTACATACTGATATGGGTGAAACCGGGCATGGTGTTGATTTCGTTCAAGTACAGTTCGTCCGTGTCTTTATCCAGCAGAAAATCTACGCGGGCTAAACCCGCCCCATCCAGCACCATAAACGCCCGCACGGCGTACTCTTGCGCTTGCCGGGCGGTGAGCGGCGAAAGCTCAGCTGGAATAATCAACCCGGACGTGTTATCTACATATTTGGCTTCGTAATCGTAAAACTCGCGGCTGGGCAAAACTTCACCACACACTGAAGCTTGCGGCGGCTCGGCCCCACCGCTGTTACCCAATACACTCACTTCAATTTCGCGCGCATTCACGCCGCGCTCAACCAGCACCCGCCGGTCATAGCGGGCCGATTCTTGCAAAGCGGCCACCAATTCGGCATGGTTGTGCGCCTTCACCACACCTACGGAAGAGCCAAGGTTGGATGGCTTGGTGAAGATGGGATACGGCCACTTTTCTTCGGCCAGCCGTGCCACACCCTCAGCGTCCCGCTCAATTTCCGCGCGGATGGCTAACAGCCAATCCACCACCGGCACACCATTGGCCCGCAAAAGTTCTTTGCACACGGCCTTATCCATTGCAAGGGCCGAGCCAAGCACGCCACAGCCCACATATGGCAAATCTGCCAATTCCAGCAAGCCCTGCACCGTGCCATCTTCACCGTACGGGCCGTGCAAAAGCGGGAACACCACATCCAATTCCGCCACGGCGGAGAAAGCGGCGCGTTTGCCCGCTTGTGGCTCCACGGCCACCAACTCACGGTGGCCCGGCTCGCCCAACAGTACGGCTTCAGGAGCGCCCGCCGTATCATCCGCACTCAGTGCGGCTAACGGGTCAGCGCCCGCAATCCACTTGCCTTGCTTGGTAATGCCAATCAAGGTCACGTCATACTTCGTGCGGTCAATCGCCTTCAACACTGAATTGGCAGACATGAGCGAAACTTCATGCTCTGCGGAGCGGCCGCCGAAGATTAAGCCGAGGCGAATCTTTCTTTCCGTCATTGTTTACAATCTGACTAGGTGACTAGGTGACAAGGTGAGGTCACCTTGCCAGCCCTTCATTCTGTCAGCATTGCCCTCCCCACTCACCCACCAGCTCCACTTCTAATTCCAAGTCCACGCCAAATTGGTCTTTCACGGCGTCATGCGCTCGGTGGATAAGGGCAAACACATCGGAGGCGCGGCCTTCACCAGTGTTGATGAAAAAGTTAGCGTGTTGCGTAGAAATTTCCACGTTGCCGATGCGGGTGCCTTTTAGCCCGGCCGCTTCTATCAGCCGTCCGGCGTAATCACCCGGCGGGTTTTTGAACATGGAGCCTAAACTGGC
>JAEURM010000013.1 GCA_016789245.1 Anaerolineales bacterium | reverse complement strand
GCATCTACAAAATCAAAGATGCGGGCTTCACTGTTGGCGGAGGTGAGCAGAGCCACATCTGTTACTTCTGCCGGGCGGGCAAAATTAACGTGCGTGAGGATTTTGAGAACTTCATGGCCGAGGGCGCGCGGGTCGCGCTCGGTTTCGGCTAAGACTTGCGCGGCCTCACGCGTGAAGGTGCCGCCCTCAGCTTTGGCGCGGACTTGCACCCACTTCACCAGCGCTTCGCCTTGTGGCACATCAAACTTTTTTATCTCAGCCCACGCTTGGCCGCTGACGGCTTTGAGCAGGGCGTGGCGTTCTGGCAAATCTCGTTTCTCAACAAATACTAAGCGCGTGCTGGCCGGTTGATCTTCTAGGTAGGTTGCCAGCGCGGCTAACGTTTCTTTGGCACTGCCGCCAGTGCGGGCGGTTTCGGCCTCGCCTTCCTCCTCACCTTCCGTTTTGCTCAAAAGTTTAGTGAGCCAGCTTTCCACAATGACTAAACGAAAATCCGTGAGGAAGGGCATGGCCCCGGCGGCGGCTTGCACTTGCGGCAGAGTGACGGTGCGGCCATCCAGCTCGGTGATGTTGAGCGAGGCCATGCTCGGGTCACCCAACTCGGCTTTGATGTTTTCTACGTATTCGGCCAGCGCAAATTCATCTTGGCCGTGCAGGAGGTAGAAGCGCGGCATTAGTTACGAGTGGTGATGAAGTGAATGGGCAAGTTGCCAAAACCGCGCGGCTCAATGCTGATGATTTCCATTTCGCGCATTTCGCCGGAGGTGGTGATATCTCGCTGGAGGGTGAGGCCCACTGGCTGAGCGAAGATGAGGGCGAATGTGGCCAGCGAGGCCACAAACGGCAAACGCTCTAGCCGATCGCGCCAGTTGCGGGCGCCAAAGAAGCCGAGGAAGCCGGCCAACGCGGCGGCAAAACCGGCCACTACAAAATTGGTGCCGCAGTTAGGATGCACGGCAAGGTGGCGCTCGCCGGCCTTCATGCGTTGGAGCGCGGCTTGGGCGGCGTCTTCAATTTCAGCGGCGCTCACGTGGCCGTACAGGTAAAAGCCGTTTTGGGTGGAGCGGCCCGCTAAGCTGAGGCCGCGATATTTTTGCGAGAGCAGGGTGATGGTGGCGTGTTCTAAGCCGTGGTTGCGGCGTGTGCGGTCTATCAGCGGCACGGCTAGTATTTTTTCTAGGGCGTTCATCTATTTTCCTTTGAGCGGAGGAATTATAGCTTAGGGGATTTTTGAAAACGGATTATACGGATTAGTCAACGGATTGAACTGATTGGAACGGATGGAAATAGATGCCACTAAGGCTGTGGTTGCCAGCGTGGGCCGAAATCGGCGCCGCTGGTGGTGAGTTGAATGGGGGCTAGTGAAGCGGGGTCACGGAAGGCTTCGCTGATGTTGAGAGCGTACAGTGTATTCACATTCCCATAATCAGCGGTGAACGCAATCCAGTCATTGGCCGGCGCGAAGTTGGCGGTATCCCCAACCGAAAAGAAATCTGCTGGAAAAGAATCCGCTAGCGGTGCAGGTAATTGCGTCAGGTTAGAGCCATCTGCCCACATTAGAAACAAGCGTCTGATTTGATATTCGTCTGCAGAAGACAGCAAGAGCCGCGTGCTATCCGGTGACCAAAGAAGCAAATCGGCAAAGGTGCCGCCTAAATCCATGCGCATCAAGTGTTGATTATCCCCGTTAGCTTCGGCCAGCCAAAGATTTCCGTTACTTCGCCAAGCCAGTTTGGTCCCATCTGGTGACCAAGCAAACGCATTTACATGCGAGCT
The DNA here is from genome assembly GCA_016789245.1 of Anaerolineales bacterium. The sequence continues at coordinate 16,507 of JAEURM010000013.1, read as the reverse complement.
GACTTTGACGGCTGAGCTTCCATCTGGGGCGAGGCTGTAAAGCACCGAGGTAGCGAATTGGAAACAAATAAAAGCTACATGTGAGCCATCCGGTGACCATTGGGGAGAATGGCAAATGGCATTACGCGCTTCTTCTGGCATGATAAGCGGTTGCACCGTGCCATCCAGTTGAACTAGTGCAGGCTGAATAACAGGAGTGTTGTTTTGCAGAAAGGAGTATTGAGTCATTAATAGTTGCGTGCCTATGGGTGACCAAATCACTTCATTGACACTGGAGTTGTGCGTGATTTGCCGAACATCACTTCCATCCGCATTCATGATAAAGATTTCAGGGTTGAATTCTCCCAAGCGACTAGAAGTGAAAACTATTTGCGTGCCATCCGGTGACCAAGCTGGGCGGTTATCCCACGCTTCATTTTGCGTGAGGTTGCGCTGGTTGGAGCCATCGGCATTCATCACGTAGATTTCAAAATTGCCATCGCGGTCCGAGGTGAAGGCGATGAGGCCGTTGCCGCTCCCCACGCGTGTGGGCGCTGGCGAGGGCGTGATGTTGGGCGTGGGCGGAATTGGCCGCGTAAGTTCACCACCAAGCCAGAAGAGGCCAACTCCGATGAGCAACAAGAAAATAACTAACACGGCGAAACGAAAGCGGCGCATAAACCCACACCTTGAGAAAAGACTCTAGTTATTGAATTAGCCGTCACACTTGCGCAGACGGGTGTCCAACGCGCGCCAATGGATTCCCGCGCAAGCGGGAATGACGATTCGGCGGCGTCAAGTAAAACTTAGAGCCAAACTATTTCTATTCTATTGAAGGGCTTGAGAAGCTCAAGTGAGTTTCGGCTTAAACTAAATCGGGGCGGCGCGGACCCCGAAGGTCTAAATATAATCACTTCAAAAACAACGCAAAATCAATGTGCTCCCACGTATCCGCCGGGGTGGAAATAACGCGCACCAGGCCTTGGGCTTGCGCCTCAATGAGCGTTTGGAAGGTGGGGTCTGTGGGGAAGGTGGAATCCAAACCAATCACATCTACCTCGCCATTTACTAGCGCGGCGGGCAGGAGGTTGGCTTCGCGGATGCGAATTTCAAGGCGCGGCGTGGCGGGTGGGCCAGCGAAGTAGTAGGGATTGGCTTCAAATGTCATGCCTTCACCATGCACCCAACGGGTGATGATGTACGGCCCAATGCCCAGCGGGCGCTCGCTCACTTCCGGCAAGTCCAACCATTCGGCGGGCGGCACGTCTGCCAAGCGGCGGCCATCACTGAGGATTTGGTGCGCGGGCTGGCGGCCCAACGGCGGCACGCTGTACAACGCATCTCTAAAGCCCGGCTTCCACGTCACGCGGTACGCCGTGTTGCTGAGAAATTCCACGTTGGCAATTTGGTCACATGTAGGGCTGGGGCCAATAAAGTTTTGCGCGCCGGTCTCCGGGTCACAGGTAATTTTGTACGCCAGCTCGTAATCGGCGCGGCTCACTGGCACACCGTCAGACCAAGTGAGCGTTTCAAAGAAGTTGTAAGTGACGGTGAGTTGAGGCATGGCCAGCTCACCGCCGTTGTACATCAGCTCATTGCCCGTTGCATCGCGCACCACCGCACCGGCCGTCAGCGTAATGGGCTGGCCAATAGAATCAATCACTGCCGCGCCCTCTTGCACCAACACCGGGTTTTCCATCGCGAAGCCGTTTTCTAGCGTGGGCAGTTGCGGCAGGGTGAGGGGCTGAAATTCATAGTTGCGGTACACCACCTCGCGGCCAAAAATCAACGCGCCAATGGCTTGCGCGGTGTACGCATTTTCATTCACAAACAATGAAGCTGGCTCGGAGCCTTCCCCAATCACCAGCGTATCTTTACCGGGCACACGCCACTGTGCGGCGTTCCACGTAAACGGCTCTGCGCCGTTCACCTCGGGCGCAAAATTTTCCAACGCGGGGTTGATGGCGCTGACGTTGGCGCGGAAGAAGAGCGGGAGAACGGGCACATCTTTGGAAAGTTCTTCCTGAAAAGTTTGATAAGCAGTGCGGCGTTCAGCGCGGCTAAAACTCTGTGAAAATTGTTGAATGGCGGCATCCGCAGTGATGTTGCACCAGCCGGTGTAATTTTGCCCCTGCCAGCCGTTGGCCAACGTGGGGGCCGCGTCACACGCCCACAGGTCACGCCCGCTCGGCTCAAAATCCGCCACCCACGCAAACGCGGCCATTTCAAAATCACGCCGCCGTAAACCAGTGCTCTCTCCAAATAACCATTCTGCCGGCGCGTGCAAGCGCACTACGCGGATGCCGCATGCGGCCAACTGCGCTTCCCAAACATTAGCCCACATTTGCCGAAAAGAGGCATTGGTGGTGGTGAGTTTAAGCGCCAGTTCATCCCCGTTTGCGTTAGTGCGGAACGGCTGGCCCTCAGCCTGCACCCAGCCCGCTTTGGTGAGCATCGCTTGGCCGTGCGCCACATCAAACGGGTAGCGCTGAAATTGTGTGCTTTCCGTTGGGTAGGCCCAGTGATTACGCGGCAGAACAGAGTCCGCTTCAAATGGTGTAGTATCTGCCAGCCACGGGTAAACGGCACGGAGCAAACTGGCGCGGTCAGTGCAATGCGTAATCGCTTGGCGCACCCGCACATCGCTCAAAATAGGATGCGGCTGAGAAAAAGGCTCCCGCGTTTGTTCCACCACGCTAGGCACTACTTGCGTTACCGGCGTAATGACTGGGCGCGTCACCACAATTTGTGTTACGGCCATTTGAACGGGGCGGCGGTCTAGCAAAGCGCCAAAGGTGAGCACCAACGTGGCCAGCAGAGCAATGCTCGTAAGCGCGCCAGCAAAATTCAATGCGCGGCGGAAGGGCGAGGGCTTTTGCAGACGCGCGCGCACGCTTTCGCCCAAGCCGCGCGGCACCGGCGTGCCATCCCAGCGTTCATGCATGGCTTGGCGGAGTTCTTTTTCCAGCGGGTCAGAATTACGGGTCATGGTGGCTTAGCCGCAGTTGCGCGCGCAGGCGCTGGCGGGCGGTGTGTAAACGGGAATGAACGGTGCCCTCACTGATTTCCAAAACTTGGGCAATCTCCAACGTAGGTAAATCATGATAGTAGTGAAGCACCAGCGGCAGGCGATGTTTCTCATCGAGTGTATTTATGGCTTGCCACAACGCGGCGTGCCGCTCATTGCGCGCCACCGTTTCTTCGGGGTGCGGCGTGGTTTCTCGCTTTATTTGGAACAGCACGGTGAGCGCGTTTTGCAACCGCTCCCGCGCGCGCTGTTTGCGTAGGCGGCCCCGGCATACGTTCACCGTGATGCGGTACAGCCATGTGCTAAAGGCCGCTTCGCCCCGGTAGCCCGGCAGAGCTTTTAGGGCGGCCATCAGCGCCTCCTGCGTGGCTTCTTCAGCCTCAGCCGCCTCATCCATAATTGAGAGTGCCAAGCGGAAAACCTCCGCTTGGTGGGCACGCACCAAAGCATCCGCCACGGTGGTATCACCCGCGCGGTAACGCTCAATTAACTGTGCGTCTAAAGTGTTAGATGCCATTCGCTCAGTTGGCCTTCAGGCAAGTTAAGTTGAGCATACCGGAATTTGGCTGGGCGGGCTAGCGCCAAGCAACCTTCTGCCTCCCAAACTGGAGAGCGGCCAGCCGGGAGGCAGAGTTTCCCCTTTGAACCCAGCTACCAACTTGCCGTTTCGGTATGTTTTCAAGCCCAAAACGGTTCTATACCATAAGTTTAAAGATGGGTTCTTTCCGAGAAGGCAGAGATTAGATGACTTAGACAGACAAAGGCTTCACGTTTATAATCTGCCCGTTCGCCTTCTTAGCTCAATTGGCAGAGCACACGGTTTACATCCGTGGGGTTATAGGTTCAAGTCCTATAGGAGGCACAATAATCGGGGCAGGCCGGCCCTGAGTTTACCGAAGGGCCGACGTTACTTTTTGTGGCCGTGAGTTTACACCCTTAAAGCAAAACCGCTGACCATTGGCCAGCGGTTTTACTTTTATGAACAGCGAACGATATAAAAAGAAAATGATTTATCGGCGGACGGGGCGGGCGCGGCGCGGCGTAACAGGTACAGGTGCTAGTGCAGGCTCACGCGGCGCAGTTAAACCACGCAGGGCTTGCTCCAGCCAACGGGCCGCTCGTTTTAATTTCTCACGTAAAGTAGATGAACGCCGCATGATTAAACCTTTACCTGTGTACTAATTGCGCGTAAGGATAACGCAAAACCGCGCGCCTGACAGTTAGTTTGCGTTGGAATTACGGCGTGCGCGCCAACTCCGCCGCCGCCAGTTGGCCCACCGCTTGGCCCAACACTAAACCGGCCTCACAATCAAATCGGTAGTGAATGCCCGCATACACGCGCGAGACGGAAGCTTCTTGCGCTATGGCCCACAACGCCTCGCGCTTGGCCGGAAAGGCCGCGCTCAGCACTTCCGCCGCCGCCGCTGAAAACGCCGAATGGCCAGAAACGTATGAAGGATGATTGGGGCGCAGAAGCGGCGTCTTAATGTCTACATCAGCATTGAAGGGGCGGATAAGCCAATAGGTGTATTTGGTATCCCACGCCGCAATGCCCGCGTCCATCAGCGCCATGTTCACGTACGCCAAAATCCGCGCCGTTTTCACCTCATCGCGCTCACCCGCCAACAGCTCCGCCGCAATTGCATTCCAATGGCCGGGTGGCGTAATAGAAAAACGGGCATCCGCCCAAAACTTGGCCACCCGCAATTGCTCCTCGGTGCGCGTATCAGAAATTTGGCGCACCTCCGCCAATGCCGCCGCAAACTCCGGTGACTCAAACGCGGGCGGTGGCGGCGCACGGAATTGATCTGCGCTGGCGAGAAACCACGGCTTTAGGTTGCGCCAGTTCGGAAAGAGTGGGTCATACGGATTGCTCACATCCGGCACCCACATGCCGGGGCCGGTAGGCACGGAATATTCCCACATCATCGCCGGCGTCAGGGTCACTTCAGATTGCGTGATGAGTGCGCCTGCCAACGCGCGGCCCAATCCGTCGCCCGCCATAATATCGCCCCGCACATTTAGCCCGGCCCACAAGCGCGATTCTTGGTGTGCGGCACGTTGTTTTTCAATGAGCGCCGTGTTGCCGGGAAAGAAGTGAGTGAGCACGGTGGCGGAGGCGGCCGCCAGCGCCGCTGATTCTGAAGGGTACGGCGTGCCGCGCTGGAAACGTGGTTGCAGTGTCCGTGCGGCTTGCAGAGCATTGAATTGCGCAAGGCTCAGCACGGCGTACAGCCGCGAGGCCGTGAGTGCATCACGGTCATTCTCCGCCGTTAGGGTGCGGGCTATTTCATTCCAGTGCAAAACGGCCTCACGGTTCCAATACGTAATCGTCTCGCGCTGAGCGCTTGTGACTTGCGCGGTGAGGGCGCGTTGCTCCACGTACTCGGCCTCGGTTACGGGTAAATTCGCCGGCACTTCCATGGTAGTGTCTGCCGTAACGCCCAACAAGCCCAGCTCACTGGCCGCAATGAGGGTGGGCGGCGTGGGGCTAGGGGCCACGGTGGGGCTGGGCGGCGCACTGGTTTGGCAGGCCACCAACAAAAAAACTAGCCCCGTTAAAAATATTTTGCGCCAAATGTGCATGCCGCAACTATAGCTGATTTTGGAAGCGGCCGAATTCTGAAGTGGACTTCAAATGCCGGAATTATAGGCCGTAACTAAAGACCCCGGAGTTCTGGATAGGGCGCGTTACGGCATCAATTTTTGAAAGTTCATCAAGCCTTTACGATTCAAAAGTTCACGAGGCTTGCTCCACAGCGAGAAGCACTTTCTAAAGCTTCTGAAGCACCTGAAACAATTTGCTCACGGGCGGCCTATCCGCCGGCTCAAGGCTGGGATACACAAAGCGCAGGAGGCCATTTTTATCTATGATGAAGTCTCCACCCAGTTGGCTTGTATCATCACCGTGGGAGCTGTGAAACTTTTGGCCCTTGAGCCAACGCGTAAAGTACAGCCACAACGTGCGCGGGCTACGTGAACGCAAACGCGAGCGCTCCAATTGGTAAGCGGCGTAAACGGTGCGCTCACGGTCAATCAGAATTTCAAAGTTGGCACCAGTTTCCGCCAGCCACTGTTGCACCGCAGGAAAAGTGCCAAAAGAAATAATCAAGACGCGAGTATTGAGCCGTTTTAGTTCGGCGTGGTGTGCGCACAACTGTGCCACATGCTCCCGGCACGGTATTCAGCCCAAATGCCGGAGGAAAATGAGCAGGGCGTTGCTAGTCTTCAGTACTTCACTCAGTGCAATTGGCTCACCGGCAATGTTGGGAAGCGTGAAGTTTGGGGCCGGGGTGTTGGGTTTCATGCGTGCCGAAAATTGTACGCAAACATTCTTACAAAAGAAAAACGGCGCAAGTGGGGACTTGCGCCGTAAGCTACGGAGTTTTGCGGGCCGGGATGGGCGGGGCCAGCGTGGCTAATTCATCTAGCAAAGTAGTTAGCCGGGTTACTTGCTCTTCCATGCGGGCGTAAGTTTCCGCGTTGGCCGGAAAGACATTGTCTTCTAAACCCTGCAAATAACCCAGCAAGCCGGAGAGCGGCACACGCATCTCCCGCACCACCTCTGCTAAGCGGGCTAACCGCTGATCTTTGGGTTGGAGTGGAGTAGGCCGGGTAACGAAAGACATCATGTAATTACGCCATTTTCACGGGGTTGGAAGTGGGCGGCTCAGCTTTCTTGCCCACGCCTTCTAGTTTGCTTTTTACTTCTTGCAAATTGGCTTCGAGCGTGGCGGCTTTGGTGCGCTCGGCTTGGGCTTCGGTTTCTAGCTCAGAAACGCGTTTCTTCAATCGGCTCAAATTCCATGAGGTACGGATGTTGCCGGGCGCGGTGACGAGCAGGGCTAACAGCACGCCGAGGGCCACCGCTAATAGCAACACCAATGCTAACGAGGCGCCGAATTGCCACACTAAGAAACTGACCGTAATCGAGGCGGCGTTCTGTACCGCAAAAATTACGGCCACAATGGCCACAATCAGAGCCAACACGAGTAGAAAAAGTTGCATATAAATTTGTCCGCTGGTGACGGTAGCTTACCCTAAGTTTATCAAGAAAATATAAGGCCGGTGCTCGGAGTTAACGTCGGCGGCTTAAGCCGGTCAAACAGTGAGCCAAAGCGGCCTTTGAGCAGGCGCTCGGTGAGCACCTCGGCGGCAACGGGGCGGCTGAGCAAGAAACCTTGTGCACGTTCACAGCCCAAGGCCTGTAAGCACTCCAATTGCGCTTCAGTTTCCACGCCTTCCACCAGCATTTCTAGCCCAATGGTGCGGGCCAAGGCCTGAATACCTTTGAGCATTTTGGTGCCATTTTCATCGGCGGGTAAATCTTGCACAAATTCTCTATCCACTTTAAGCGTGGAGATGGGCAGGCGGCGCAAGTAGTTGAGGGAGGAGTAGCCGGAGCCAAAATCATCTAACGCCACGGAGACGCCTAATTTTTCTAAACCACATAGCACTTGTTGGGCTTGCGGCAAATCTTCCACCAAACTGCTCTCGGTTACTTCTAACTCTAACCATCGGGGGTGCATGTTTACGCCCCGGAGGATTTCGGCAATGGTTTCCACCAAGCCGGGTTGGCGCAGTTGCCGCGCCGAAAGGTTGATGGCCAATTTCACTGGCGTGAGGCCGTCTTTGCGCCATGCGGCCCACTGCTCGCACGCCCGTTGCAAAGCCCACTCCCCTAATTCAATGATGTAGCCCGTTTCCTCGGCCAACGCAATAAATTCAGTGGGCGCAACTTGCCCCAGCCGTGGGTGATACCAGCGTAGTAACGCTTCCAGACCAATAATCTGGCCGGCGAGCATTTCCACTTGCGGCTGATAATAAACTTTCATCTCGCCGCGCGCGCAGGCGTAGCGCAAATCATTTTCTAGCTCTAGCTTGCGTTGCAGGCGCTCGTTAAGGCCGGGGGCGTAAAACTGATAACTGTAGCGGCCTCGGCTTTTCGCTTGGGCTAGCGCCGCACCCGCATGCGTAATCAGTTGATCATAAGTGGTGGCATCAGCGGGATACAGCGCAATACCAATGTTGAGGCCCACTAACACCTCTCGGCCCGCAATGGTAAACGGGTGGCGGAAGGCTTCTAGCAGGCGTTGCACTTGGGCCATAAGGTTATCCAGTGAATGGGTTTCGGTTTGCAGGAGCGCAAACTTATCATCCCCCAAGCGAGAGAGGCCATCCGTCTCACGCACGTGGCTGTTGAGCCGTTCCGCCACTACCTTGAGCAGGTAATCACCGTTGCGTTGGCCGAGTGAGTTATTGATGGTGCGGAAGCCACTCAAGTCCAACATCAGCACGGCGAGCGTTTGGCCGTTGCGGCGCATTTGTGCCAGCGCTTGCCGGAGCCGGTCTTCAAAGGCGGCGCGGTTGGGCAAGCCGGTCAACTTATCGTAATTGGCCAAATACCGCATGGCCTGATCAAACTGGCTAATTAAGTTTTGCGTGTTGGCTAACATTTGCCCAGCTTCATCGTGCATAAAGTGAGTGGGCAAATCTGGCGTTTGGTTGCGTTCAATGTAATCTTGTAAAGCTTGTTGGGCCATTACCACTGGCGCTAGCAACTGGTACATGGCGTACAACCAACCCGTGAGGCCTAGCATCATTACTATGCCCGCCACCCACCACACCGAGGTGGGAAATTCCATGCCTCTCCAACGGGCTACATGCGCGGCCACGTAAAAGCCGGTAAACACTGGAATGAGGTAACCCAACAAAGCCAATAACAAAACATTCACGCGGAAATCGCGGAACGGGCTGAGGCGGGCAATGGCCGAATAGATTTTTAGGGCTGAGTGACGCATAATGGCACTTTCATTAACTAAAAAACAACAATTATGACGGATTACGGCGGACAATCCGCTACTTAGCAATTATGTTGCTGATTGTTACCGGTTCCACTACAGCCAAAGAATAGAATTTGGATGCAAAGATAAGATTAAGTTTGCGGGGGTTTTGTGAGGGAAAAATTAGGAAAGCGAGGATTTACTGGCTTGATAATGCGTTATTGCTCATCAAACCGGTAGCCTAAGCCGCGCACCGTAGAAATCATGTTCTTGCGTGCGCCGAGTTTGCGCCGCACGGCGGCCATATGTACATCCACTACTCGGTCAACGCCATCAAAGCCGGGTTCCCAGCATCGGTCAAGCAATTCGGCGCGGCTAAAGGCGCGGCCCGGGTTTCGCAACAGCATTTCTAGCAGAGCAAACTCATGGCCTGTGAGGGAGATTGGGTGGCCGTCCACTGCTACCACACGCGCCACGGGGTCTAATTGAATGGGGCCACGTTGGAGGGGTTGCCCCGAGTAACCGGCGCGGCGGAGCAGGGCCTTAACCCGCGCCACCACCTGCCGTGGGCTGAACGGCTTGGTCACGTAATCGTCCGCACCTAGTTCTAAGCCGGTCACTTGGTTAGAGTCACCCACTAATGAAGTGAGCATAAGGATGGGCGTGTTGGAGGTTTCACGCAGATGGCGGCACACTTCCCAGCCGTCTAGTTCGCCGGGGAGCATCACATCCAGCACCACTAGCGCGGGGGATTTTTCGGCGAAAATTTCCAGCGCGGATTCGCCATCCACCGCCGTAATCACTTCATAGCCCGCTTTGCGCAAATAGCCCTGCAATAAATCTCGGATGGTGAACTCATCGTCCACAACCAGAACTGTTGGAATCATACCCTTACTCCTAAATTGCGCGGCAGACGTACCGTAAATGTAGCACCCTCACCGATTTGGCTTTCGGCCACCACTTGGCCGTTGTGGGCTTCCACCAGCGTTTTGACAATGAACAAGCCTAAACCGGTGCCAGCCACTTTGCTCTGCCGCGCATCCTCCGTGCGATAGTATAGCCGGAAAAGATTTTTGAGTTGCGTTTCGCTCATCCCACGCCCGGAATTAAAAATTGAAATCAAAAGATTTTGGGGCGTGGCCTGGGTCGTCACGCGAATTTCGCCGCCATCGGCTGTGTACTTCACCGCGTTGCTGAGAAGATTATAGAAAATCTGCGTCAAGCGTGCGAGGTCTGCCGAAAGACTTGGCAGGGCGGGGTCTAACTGCCAGCGAAACGTTAAGTTGCGGGAGGCAATGAGGGGCTTAAGCTCGTCCGCCACATCGGGCAAAATTTCATTACATTGGCATGGCTCTAGCCGCAGTTTAAGTTGGCCGCGTTCAATCTGGTCTAAATCCAGTACGTTATCAATTAAGCGGCTCAGGCGGCTAGACATGGCCGCCACCATTTGTAAGCCGTGTGTGCGCTCAACGCCCAATGCGGGCAATAAATCTTCCAGCGTTAATTCAGCGTACCCGCTAATGGCGTTCACGGGTGAACGCAAATCATGCGCCACCATTGAAATTAAGAAGGATTTGTATTCACTCAGCCGCTGTAAATCGGCGTTGGCTTTGGCCAAATCAGTCTGCACCAGCCGCAATTCATTGCGGTCTTGCATCAAGTGCTGTTCAATAATGGTGATGGCGGTGGTATCTTGCACCAACAACAATAAGCCACCGCCGGGCGGCACCCCCTCTAGCGCCGTAACCTGAAAGCGCAAGAACACTTCCTGCCCATCGGGCCGCACGCGCGAGACACGCTCTAGCTCAAACTCAGCCGCATCCTGAAAGAGCACGCGCCGCAGGGCTTCATCGGCTCCAATAAATTCTTCTAGCACGGCGCTGAGGGCTACGCCTACCAATGGTTGCGGCGGCAGGGCCAGCAGTTCTACAAAATTGGGGGAGTGATGAATAATTTCTAATGCAGGTGAGATTTCAGCGTAGGCGGCTGGGTGTTGGCGGCTGAGGGCCCGTAAGGCCAGCTCTTCTAGCGCGGAGGCAACTCTGGGGGTGCTCATGCTTGTTCAATGTGTTCTGCCAGTAAGGTGAAGGCCGCTTCTACATTTTCACCGGTGCGGGCGCTGGTGAGCAAATACGGCCCGCCAAGGAAGTTGGCGCACAGCGTGTGCAAATCTTTTTCCGGAATTTGGCGCTCCGGCAAATCGGCTTTGTTGCCTAAATACACGCACACGGTTTTGGGGTTGGCGGCGCGCAGTTGGCTGGTGTAGCGTTGCAGGGCGGCCAAGGTTACGCGCCGCGTTAAATCACACACCACCAACGCGCCCACCACGCCGGCTAAATAGGATGAGCTGGGCTCATAGTTTTCACCGCCCGCCAAATCCCAAACCAATAAGTTCAAAGTGCCATACGCGCGGGTGAGGGTGCGCCGAGAAATTTTGACACCGATGGTGCTGAGATAACGGTCATCAAAACGGCCGTCTACAAAGCGGCGCACGAGGCTGGTTTTGCCCACGGCAAAATCGCCCAGTAAACAAATTTTTTTCTGTAGGGTAGTGCTCATGGGGCAGGAGTGATGAAAGCGGCTGGCACCGGTGCTTGCAATTGTACCCAGCGGGCGGGAACCCAGCCCACTTGTGCGCCATCCGGCGTTTGCCATTCCACCTGTAACCACTCGCCAAACGCGGCCCGCACAGTCAAGGCGGTGTTAATTTCTATCGCAATAATTTGCGGCAAATCAAAGTTGGGGTCATTGCGCGCCCACACGTTACCAATCGTTTGGGCGGCTAATGAAGTTGGGGTGGCGCTAGGCGTAAACGTGGCGGTTGGAGTGTTGAGGGGCGTGGCTGTGAACGTCGCCGTGGGCGTGTTGGTTGGTGTGGGTGTGGCCGTGGGCGTGAACGTAGCAGTAGGAGTATGGCTCGGCGTGGCGGTGGCGGTGGGCGTGGCGCTGGGCGGCGGGAAGGCCACCGGCCAGAGTTTGTAAGTGAAGTAGCCGTAAAACAGCGTTAGCCCTAAACACAAAAGCAAGCCCAGCGCCCCAAACGTCAGTATATTGCGTTGCGCGCTGGAAATTGGCTTAGCCGCGTTGGCCAGCGTAGGCGCAAATTCATCGCCCAGCCGCGTGAGTTTGGGTTGCAGGGGCGGCAAGCTGGCCGGGTCACCGTTGTAGGCGCGCAGTTGCGCTTCATGCTTTACGTGCAAATCTGAAACAAATTGCCGCAAGCGTGCCCGAAAGCCCAATGGCTCTACGCCAGCAATAACGGCGGCCACGTAAGCGGCGCGGCCATGCTCCAACAAAATGTTCTGCTCGCCGTAATCCACTTCTTCTAGCTCGGTTTGCTCTTTGCCAAAAGAATCGCGCACAAAATCACGGATGGCGGTGAGCATGCCGCTAATCAAATCCGAATCAGTGGCGCTTTGGCCGCTCCGGCTGTAGTGGGCCAGCAACAAACCGGAGCCTTGTTGAATGACAAACAACTCGTTGAGCGTAAAGGGGATCGCCTCGCGCAGAGCTAACTCGGCGGCCGATACACCGCGCAGTTGCGCCCCCATGGTATCAAGTGCATTCGCAGGCCGGAAGGCTGATTTGAGCCGCGCATCAATATTGCGCTGAAATTCGCGTGTAAATTCCCCAATCGCTTTTTGCACCGTCTCGCCAATGATGGGATACAGCGCTTCCACCATATCTTTCCGCGAGTCACGGATTTGCACGCGAATGGCTTCACCCATGACCGGCCCCAACGCTTCGGCCACTTCATCCTTAGATTCATGAATTGCGTGGGAGAGCAATTCACTGATGGCCGGCTTAATTTTTTGGATGAGGGCGTCGTAATCGTTCACCACCCGCCGCACTTCATCAATTTCTATTTGTAGGGCGCTCAGCCGTTCGGTGGCCAAGCTATCGGCGTCACGGGCGTTATCTAATTCAGCCTGCAAGTTGGCCAGCCGCGCTTCGGCTTGGCGTTGCAGGGCTTCTAGCTCAAGGCTTAACTCACGCAAACGCTCTTGCTCCGGGGAGAGCAAGATGGCGCGAATTGAATCCAGCGGGTTGTTGGTCACGGGGTTGGGCGGAAGGGCCGTTTAGCCATTTTGCAGGCGTTGGCCCATTTCAATCAACATTTCACCCAAAGTTTGGCGAGCGGCTTTGCGGTCATCCAAAGCCGCTATCTGGCCCAGCAGTTCTTGCCGCAAGCGCTCATCGCTTTGGGCCGTATCTGCCCGCAATTGCCGAACATTGACAGCTAATTGGTCTAAACTGGCCGTGAGTTCATCCAGCCGTTCTTCAAGGGCGGCGCGGGCTTCCGTCAGTTGGGTGGCGGCGGCATCCGCATTGCTCCCCATCCGTTGCTCTAAATCACGGCGCATGGCGGTGATGTGATTCTCCAACGCCGCAAACCGTTGGGCATTGGAACGGGATTGTTGCCCAAACAGAATATCCCGCAAACGGTCTAAATCGGCAGACGTGCCAACGGCTTCCAGCCCATTTAGGTCGCTTTCGGGTGCCAATGCGTCGGGCTTCAATTGTTCATCGCTTCCGGCAGTAGGGGTGCGTTTGGCCATGAGGTTTATCCTGCAATGAGATGATGCTCTGGATTATACCTATATGTTAAAAAATTATTTGAACCAATTCAGGCAGAATTGGGCTGGGCTCAAAATTAGCCTCCATCACCCGAAAAAATACTCTTGCTTTGCGGGGTGCGGGTTTCTATAATCTTCAAATTGAAACCCTCGGGGCCTCCAAGACCCGGAGGGTTTAGATGTAGGCACCGGAGAACCCAATGTACGTTCAAACCGAAATCATGTTCCCGCCCAAATCGCTTCAGCAACTCCGTGAGGCGGCTGGGCCGGAGTGGCAAAAACTGGTAGAGCACGTGGCCACGCTGGATGAAGCCCATCCGGAAAGTTTGGCGCTCACCCTTACCATCATCCGGCTGGATGGTTGTTTGGAGTGTGAAACGGATTCTTTCCGCGCCATGCGCGGCTGTGTGTTGTGCGCGCAACAAACGCTCAAACGCTTCCGCAAAAACGAAAAAGAATTACTGAAGCTGTACAAAGACGCGCTCAAAGACGTGCAAGTTTATCTAAAAACTCCATCGGCCCAAGTCATTGCCACCGCCGCCGATTGACACGAACGCGCCCGCCGAGTATTCTCTGCGTGTGACTCCCAACTGTTGCTAAATCCAACGTCCCACTTCGGCCCAACCGTGTGGGGCGTTTTGTTTTCTAAGTGCAAAATAAAGGAAGCCCCCCTTCGGCACAGCTTCGCTAGTTAGGGCAGGCTCTGAGCGAAGGCCCGCCGTCGAAGGGGCGCACTTGGTAGTCATCATCAGCGGAGAAAAACCATGCTCACCTTGATTGAAAAGATTCTGTTTGTTCTGCTGGCAGGCACTGCGGCGTATTTTGCCTATCAGTCTTTTGACCGGATCCGGCGCATTCTGCGGCGCGGGCGCGGCGGCGAAAACATTGATTGGCGCGCGGCCCTCGCCCGTGGCCAAGCCGCGCTCACCAAAACGTTCACGCTCTCGCCCACGTGGCAAACGCGCTTTGGCCCCAGCTTATTGCATGCCTTTGTGGTGTGGGGCTTCATGTACTACCTGCTGGTCAATCTCGGGGATGCGCTCAACGGCTTCATCCCCAACTTCCGCTTCCCCACCAATGAAACTGTGCCGCTGATTGATGGCTTTTATAACTTAACCGCCGATTTTCTGACGGTGGGCGTGTTGGTTGGCATGGCCGCGCTTTTGCTCCGCCGGTTTGCGTTCGGCTCACCAGATTTTAGCTTCCTGCAAAGCACGCTTGTTCACCCCAAAGCCAAAGCCGGCATCCGGCGTGATTCGGCCATCGTTGGCTCGTTCATCCTGTTTCACATCGGTTCCCGCTTCCTCGGCGAGAGTTTTTATTTGAACGAACACGGCGCCGATGCGTGGCAACCGTTTGCCAGCGCGGTGAGTTTTTTGTGGGACGGTTGGCCGCCCGCCGCCATCACCTTCTTTCAGCACTTCTTTTTCTGGGGCGCGCTGGGCTCCATTTTGCTGTTTGTGCCGTACTTCATCCGCAGTAAACACATCCACATCTTCATGGCGCCGCTCAATTTTCTCTTCAAGCCAGAGCGCAAAGCGGGCCAGTTGGAAAAAATCAATTTTGATGATGAAAGCCTGCAACAATTTGGCGCTACTAAGCTAGAGCATTTGGAGTGGCCGGCGCTAATGGATGCTTACGCCTGCATCATGTGCAACCGTTGCCAAGATGCCTGCCCCGCGCACACCACTGGCAAAGCCCTCAGCCCATCGGCGTTGGAAATTAACAAGCGTTACTTTCTGAACGATGAAGGCTCAACCATTGCCGCTGGTAAAGAATCCGGGCCAACGTTAATTGAGTTCGCCATTTCGCCCGAAGCGGTGTGGGCGTGTACGGCCTGCGGTGCGTGCGTGCAAATTTGCCCGGTGGGCAATGAGCCGATGCGCGATATTTTGGATATTCGCCGCTCCTTGGTGTTGATGGATAACCAATTCCCAGAGCAACTGCAAACGGCCTTCCGGGGCATGGAGCGCCAAGGCAACCCGTGGAACATTAGCGCGGCGCAACGCATGGAGTGGGCTCAAGGGTTGAACGTGCCCACTATTGAGCAAAACCCAGATTTTGAAGTTTTGTACTGGGTAGGCTGTGCGCCGGCCACAGACCCGCGCGCGCGGCAAACGGCGCGGGCATTTGTAGAAGTGCTCAACGCCGCTGGCCTAAACTTTGCAGTGTTAGGCAAAAGTGAGAGTTGCACCGGTGATTCCGCACGGCGGGCCGGGAATGAAGCTTTGTTCTTCCAACTGGCCACGCAAAATACAGAAATTCTCAACGAGGTATTGCCGGACGAAAGTGGTAAAAAACGGCGCATTGTGGCTACTTGCCCGCACTGCTTGCACACGCTCAAGAACGAGTACCAAGATTTCGGCGGCGAGTTTGAAACCATCCATCACACGCAATTGATTGCTGAACTGATGGCGGCGGGCAAAATCAAGACTGACCCCACGCGCGTGGCGAATGTGACCTTCCATGACCCGTGCTATTTGGGGCGGCACAACGGCGTGTTTACGGAGCCGCGTGATGTTCTGGCCGGTGTGGGCGTGGCCGTCACGGAACTGCCACGCAACCGCACGCAATCCTTCTGCTGTGGGGCGGGCGGCGCGCAAATGTGGAAGGAAGAAGAGCACGGCACCGAGCGTGTAAGCGTGAACCGCCTGAACGAAGCTATTGCCACCGGCAAAGATACGCTGGCCGTAGCCTGCCCCTTCTGCATGATTATGCTAACGGACGCCAAGACGCAGGTGAAAACCCAACTGCAAATTAAAGACGTAGCCGAAATTGTGGCTGAGGGTTTGGTGAAGTGATTGAAGCAAGACCCGCGCGGCAGAGCAGACCGCGAAGGTTTATTGTGAAATGCGCCCCACACGTTCCAATATGCTTTTGCTGAGTTTGGCGTTGGTGGGCTTTGCTGCGGCCGTTTTACCCCTCTGCCTTGGCCTAATGTTTGGCGCGCGGCGGGTAGATTTTTTCCACCTCACTTTGTTTGATGCATGCGCCATGCAAGCCCGCGAGGTACATTGGCAGAACCCAGAGCGCGTAACCCAAACCCTGCGCTATGATTTTGCCCTCGTTCCGGATAGTTTTGTATTTATTGAAGTGTGGGTGGCCGATGGCCCCACGCTCTCCTTCAGCCAGCGGTTGCC
>JAEURM010000139.1 GCA_016789245.1 Anaerolineales bacterium | reverse complement strand
GTCAATGAAGCCCTGCGGCACGCGGGCAGGAAACGCCAGGAGTGGCAGATAGCCGCGCACACTGCTCGCCAGTGGCGTCAAGTCCGGCGCAACCAGCGGGAAACGCTGCGGGTAGGGGTGGGCGGCGCGGTGTTAGTAGGCGTGGCCGTATCTGTGGGCGGGTTGAGAATAGTTTGCCCTTGCTCGGTGAAGTTGAAGAAGAGCAGGGCCGCGCCGGCCAGCGCTAAAATCACCACACCCGCAATTGCGCCCACGGTGGCTAAACTCACTGGGCGGCGGTTGAGGGGCGTGCTGGTGTTTGCACGCGGCATAGGTTGAGTGGTGCCGGTGCTGGCACTAGTGCTCACGCCGGATAAATCAGCCCCGCACACCAAGCATTTGGTGGCCGCCGCGCCCACGCGTGTGCCGCAGGTGGGGCACAGCCGGTAGCCGGAGCTAGAAGAAGTTTTGGATTGGGTACTCATAGGGCGCGGATTATACGGGATATACCATTACGGATGGAAGTTAAGGGTTATGTCTCTAGCTAAAACTTTCGGGTCTTTGGCGGCAACTTGCGCCGCACAAACCTGAACGGCTAATGATTTACGCTTGAACGTTGCCCACTAAACCCAATTCCGGTGCAATGCCACGCATGGCTTCAATCACAAACGTGATGTGTTCGGTTAAATCTACACCCAGCTCTTGCGTGCCTTGTTCAATTTCAGCGCGGTTCACACCCGCCGCAAACGCTTTATCTTTCCATTTGCCTTTTACAGATTTGGCCGTCAAATCCATTAAGCTTTTGCTGGGCCGCACTAGCGCACAAGCAGTGATGAGGCCAGTCAATTCATCACACGCAAACAACGCTTTATCCATGTTTTTTTCGCGCGGCACGCCGGTGTGCGAGGACGCGTGGCTTTGAATACTACGGATAATGTCTTCTGGCACGCCGCGCTCACGCAGAATGGCGGCGCCTTTTTGGGGATGCTCCTCCAGCGTGGGGTGCACTTCCCAATCAAAATCATGCAGGAGGCCGGCCAAGCCCCAATACTCTGGGTCTTCACCGTACTTAGCGGCGTAGGCCCGCATGGCGGCTTCCACGGAGAGCATGTGGTTGACGAGGCCGCGGTTTTTGACGAATTCGGTGACGAGGGTGTAAGCGTTATCTCGGTTCATAAAAGGTACGGAATAGAAAATATTCAGTGAGGGCTTTAGCCCGAAGGTTATACAGCATAACTGCGTAAAGTAAGCTAATCAATTGCAATCGGTTCGCCCAAAATGGGCGTGGGCCGCGCAATTGCCACATCCCATAGCGCGGCGGCCGTAGCCATCACTTCGCGCACGTTCCAAACTAATTGTGAGCCGCGCAGGTAAGTGCGCTGGTCAGCCGAAATGCCTACCGCGCTCAGGCCCAAGGCTTCACACAAAAATAGCGCACGGGGTAGGTGAAAGCTCTGCGTAACGAGCACGGCTTCTTGCAAACCAAAAATGTGGCGCGCCCGGTAGCACGTATCATACGTGCGTTGCCCGGCGTAATCCAGCACAATATCCTGTTCCGGCACGCCCAGTTCCACCGCCGCTTGCTTCATAGACGCCGGCTCATTGTAATTCTCAAAGCGATTATCGCCACTCATCAGCAGTTTGTGGACTTTGCCTTGTTGGTACAACTGCACGGCCGTTAGCACTCGGTCATACAATACTGTTGTGGGGCGGCCATCACGCCGCAGGCCCGCGCCAAACACAATGGCCACACGCCGTTCGGGCGCTTCATTCACTACTTTAATTTGAGGCGTGTACTTTAGCGCCGTGTATAAACGCGGCAACGCTAATATCACGCCCAACGCGGCCAAGCCGCCCAAAGTCCACCGTAAAAGTCTTAACATCGGGCGGAAAAGTAGCACGGCAAGATGAATTGCCTGTGAGAGCGTTGGGCAAGCGTCAGCCACTCATTGTGAAACAAACGGGTAACCAAAATTTTACCAAACGCTGACCATTCCCCAACGTTTTTAGGGTTGGCGGTTGGGTTTTAGCTGGTTAGCATGTTTCCATGCTGAACGCTCGGAAATCTTCCACCCCAATCTCCATTTGGGAAGCACTCACCCAGTTTGCTGACCGGGCCATTAACGCCGCAACCTTACGCATCAGCCGCTTTGAGCAGTGGGTGGATGCCAACTTCGCGCCCAGCGTGTTGGCCGCACAAACCGATTTACTGCTGATTCTTATCAATCATCATCTCCACCACTGGGCCGTAGTTGGGGAAGAGCAAACGGCCTTAGCCTTCCAAGAAACGCTAACACTTACAGCCGATTGGCGCACTTTGCCGCCGCATGAGTGGCAGGCCCGTTGGCAAGAGTATGGGCAAATTGAGTGGCTAGGGCTGATGGAGGCCCTTCAGCAAGTGGTGGATATTTTGCCGCAGTGGGCGCGTACGGTGTGGTGGGATGTGAAACCGGCGGCGCTGAAGATGTGGGAAGCGCGCGGCGGCTCCGCGTTGTTTTGGGCGGCCATGAGTGGCAACGGCTTAGTAGGGTTTGTGGTGCTGGTGGTGCTAGCCATAAACTCCACTGGCCCAGTACCAGCGCCGTGGCGCGGAAATTATGAATTTCCGCTGGAAGCGCGCGGCGTGTTTGGCTTGGGGCCAGCCGTATCTGTGGCCGTTCTACCCACCGCCACACCCATGCCCACCACTACGCCAGAGCCAGTGCTCACGGCCACGCCTATTCCAATGGCACCCATTCCCACGCCGTTCCCCAATTGGGAGTCTACTTTGCCGCAGTATGGCGGCTGGAACGGTGGCGGGCAGTGTTGGGGGCCGGTGGCCGCACCAGTGGGTTCTGGCTATTTCGTTTGGCCCACAGATCATCATGTGTTGGTGGGCCGCAATTACACCTATTGGCACCCCGGCTTAGATTTGGGCGGCAACTTGGGTGACCCGCTGTACGCGGCGGATTCTGGCGCGGTGGTGTACGCCGGCTGGAATAATTACGGCTATGGCAATTTGGTGATTATTGATCATGGCAACGGCTGGCACACGTTGTACGCGCACTTCAATGAAATTTATGTGGCGTGTGGCGAAGCCGTAACGCAAGGCGATGTGATTGGCGCGGCCGGCACCACGGGCAATTCCACCGGCCCGCACCTGCACTTTGAGATGCGCTACAACGGCGGCTACGTTAGCCCGTGGAATTATTTGCCTTAGCAAGAGCGGGGCGCAGATTTCCGCAGATTCAAATTTGAGAAATATCACTCTGAGCGCGAACGCGCTGGCTTCAATATACAGAATTTTAGCGCGCGAAGAGTCTCTAGCTAATCAAATGAGATCTTCGCGCGCTAAGTTTATAGCCGCCGCAGGGCGGCTTCGCCTAGTGTTGGTGCAGTTTTAACTGCCACCAGAAATTATTACGCCGCCGCTTTGAGTTGCTCAATGGAGTAAGTAGTTGGGTCAGGCGTAACGGTGGGGGCGGGGGCTGGGCCGGTATCGCCGTTCCACTGCGGCATAGTTTCTGCGGTTTGCAGGGGCGTCACGCTCATATCCTGCTCACACACGCACTGGCACGCTAAGCGCACTTGCCCCAATAGTTCCCGCTCTTTTAGTTTGGCATACTCGGCCTGCGTCATGGTGGTTGGCTCACCGGCCTGAAATTCCACGCGGCAGGTGGTGCACCGCGCGTTGCCGCCACAGCGGTGACCAATTTTTATGCCAGCCGCTTCAATGGCCAGCACCAAGCGCGTGCCAGCTTCTACTTCAATGGTTTGTCCGTTTACGGTGAGTTGAGGCATGTTGTTCTCCAAATACAAATTCTAGTCAAAAACATGCCGTATTTATATCACCCAACTTCGCGCAGTTGCACATCTGAATACGCCACCGTAATGCCGCTGGCGGTGGTGGGCGGCGCAATCACAATGCGGATGCGGCCCAACTTGAATTTCGCGTCATTCAAAGATGTGGCCAACACGCCGTTGATAAACACGCGGATGCGCTCGCCTTGTTGCACAATACGCAAGCGGTTGGGCACGCCCATATCTTTGTGCAGGGCGGGGTGTGTTGTCCAACCTAAAAGTTCGCCACCCCACTCACGTTTGTTGTGCCACGCCACGCGGTACGTGCCTTGCGCCGAAAGGTGAAAGTTGTAATTGCCGTCATCACTCCAGCGCGTTTCTATGCCAGCGTAAATGTGCTCGTAACTGCCTTCTATAAAGCGGAATGTGGCCGAGATATCACAATCATCATAAAAGCCGGGCGTGCTGATGATGGGGTAAATTAAGTTAGAAGCCGGAAAGGCGGCCCACAGCTCACCAGCTTTGACGGACGTTTTATCTTGATTGTGCAAACTCCAGCCGGGGATATTGGCCGAACGAAAATCAGCGCTGAGCAAAATATCACCGGTGGCCACACTCACCGGTTGCGCCACATTGGTTTGAAACGAAGTGCCGCAAAACGTACAGGTGGCTAAACTCGTGGTGAGCTTGCCCGTGAGGGGCGCATGGCAAGAAGGGCAGTTAATGGTTTGAGAGCGGGGCATGAATCACTCCATCATTTTCGTTGACCAATTACAAGAAAGGTTAGCACCCTGAGCTTGTCGAAGGGTGCGGTGAAGATCAGAGCGCATCCTTTGACAGGCTCACCTGTGCCCAGCGGCAGAGCCGAAGGCCCCCTAGCGGCTGGCGCGGGCAGGATGCTTATATAACTGCTAACGTGCGAGATAACTCCCTCAAAGTTGAACGCGCCATAATTTTACTCTTAGGCCGCCGTTCACCAAGGCGGTGGCTTGGTTAGGGTTGAGGGGTAAATCGGTGGCGTGTGCTAAGGAGTCATCGCTACATAGAAATGCTACGCGCCAGCCCGTAAACCGCTCCCGCAGGATTTTGCCGAACGCGGCGTACAAATTCCGCACATCTTCCCGCTCACTCACGCGCACGCCGTACGGCGGATTGGTGAGGATGAGGCCGGGTGGGCCGGGCGGCGGCTGAAGATGCGAAACAGCTTGTGCCACAAACGTGATGTGTGAAGCCACACCGGCGCGTTCGGCATTCGCGTGCGCGGCTTCAATTGCGCCCGCATCTCGGTCATAGGCAAAAATTGCGGGTAGGGGCCGTTCACGAACGGCCCCTACGGGCATTTTATTTTTCACGCCTGACCAAATGGGCCAATCCGTAAACGCAAACTGCCGCGCCGCGCCGGGCGGCTGGTTCTGCGCCAGCCAAGCCGCTTCAATCGCAATCGTGCCAGAGCCGCAGAACGGATCAATCAGCGTGGAAGCACCATCCCATTCTGCCAACAACACCATTCCAGCGGCCAGTGTTTCCCGCAAGGGCGCTTTGGCCACAGCCAGCCGGTAGCCGCGCTTGTGCAGTAGCTCACCCGAAGAGTCTACGCTCAACGTGCACCAATCATGTTCCAGACGCACCACCACCAATTGCGCTTTTCCTGCTAGGCCATCATGTTCTTCTTCCCCTTTTTCTATTTCAACCCGCATGGCTTTGCCTAAACTCTCCCCAATAGCTTTGGCCACGCGCTCCGCCACGGCGTTAGAGTGATAGAGTTTGCTTTTGTGGCAAGTGGCGCGGATGGCAATGGGTTGGCCAGGCCGCAGAAATTTCCCCCACTCCAGCTTGGCCGCCCACTTGTGCAGTTGCCAAAACTCTGTAACGCGGAAGCCGCCCACACGCACCAACACGCGGCTGGCCGTGCGTAGCCACATATTCGCGCGGCTTACATCTTCCAACGGGCCGTTGAAATTTACGCCGCCTGTCACGGCGTGCGCGTCAGCTACATTTAGCCGCTGTAATTCTTGCGCTACACAGGTTTCTAAACCGGGCGCGCAAGCGGCGAAAAGTTTGAATGATT
>JAEURM010000138.1 GCA_016789245.1 Anaerolineales bacterium | reverse complement strand
AACTGCCGGCTAAGAAAGTTGTCATCATGACGACGGGCACACAGGGCGAGCCATCTTCCATCCTCAGCCGCTTGAGTAATGCCCGCAACCGCCAGTTTGATTTACAGCCGAACGATACCGTAGTGTTTTCCTCGCATCCCATTCCGGGCAACGAGGAAGGCGTAAACCGCACCATCAACAAACTTCTGCAACGCGGCGCGCGGGTGATTTATGACCCAATTGCGCCGGTACACGTCAGCGGCCACGCCAGCGCCGAAGAAATGAAGCTGATGATGCACTTGGTGAAGCCGAAGTTTTTCATTCCGGTGCACGGTGAACTGCATCATTTGCACCAGCATGCCGCGTTGGCGCGTGAGGTGGGCATTCCGGCGGAGAACATTGCTGTGGTGGAAAACGGCACGGAGATTGAATTCCTCAACGGCGAAATGACGGTGGGTGACCGCATCCCCGGCGGCTACGTATTTGTGGATGGTACCGGCGTGGGCGATATTGGCCCCAGCGTGATGCGGGAACGTGAAACCTTGGCCGAAAGCGGCATGGTGATTGTGAACTTGCAGATGAGCCGGAGCGGCCAACTGCTGGGCAAGCCAGAAATCATCTCGCGCGGGTTTGTGTTTGTGCGTGATGAGACTGAAATGTTTGAAGCCGCGCAAACCCAGATTGCTAAAGCGGCCACCGGCCTCAACGGCGCCAACGCTCCACAAGCGCTGAAAGAGAAAGTCGAATCCACACTTTCAGAGTTCTTCTACTCTGAAACCAAGCGTCGCCCGATGATTTTTGCTTTGGTCAATCAAGTTTAAGAGTGTCAAAGAGAGTGTCAGGTGTCAATGTGTCGCTTCGCCAAGACTGACACCCGACGCTTTGACACTCGATACTCTTCCCGCATAGTTGCGCCCTCTACCCCACTGTGTATAATCGTTCGTCATCTTTAACAATTTTGGCTCTGGGCTTGGTGGTGTTGGTTGGTTGTACGCCCACGCCCGAGCCAACGGCAGTGAGCACGGCCACGGCTACTTTTGTGCCTACGGCCACCACCACGCCGCTTCCACCCACGGCCACCCCTGAGCCGTTAGCGGCCCGCGTGAACGGCCAGCCCATCTTGCTGGCGGATTACGAAGCGGAACTGCAACGGTGCCAAGCCGCGCAGGCCTTCTCAGATTGTGCGGCACGCGTCTTGCAAAGTTTAACAGAGCAAGCTGTGGTGGAGCAGGCCGCAGTGAGTGCTGGTTTGAGTGTGACGGAGGCCGCGATAGAGTTAGAAATTAACCGCGTGCGTGAGGCGCTAGGCGCGGAAGGTTATGCGGCGTGGCTGGCGGCGAACTTTTACACCGAAGCCAGCTTCCGCGAAGCGGTGCGGCGGGATTTGCTCCGCGCGCAAATGGGCGCTACGGTGCGGGCTACAGTGGGTGATAATGCCGAACAAGCACGTGCCCGCCTGATTTTGGTGGCCGAAGAAACTACAGCGCGTGAGTTGATGGCGCAGTTGCAAGCCGGCGCGGATTTTGCCACGTTGGCCGCGCAAAATTCAGTGGATTTGAGTTCCCGCGTGGCTGGCGGTGATTTAGGTTGGTTCCCGCGTGGTTGGCTCACTCTGCCCGAAGTAGAGCAGGCCGCCTTTACGCTGGAAACCGGCCAAACCAGTGAAGTGCTGGCCACGGAGTTGGGCTTTGCCATTGTACGCGCAGAAGAGCGGGAGGCCGCGCACCCGCTCAGCCCAGAAGCGGCCGAGGCTTTGCGCCAAAACGCGTACACCGCTTGGTTGCAGGCTGAGTTGGCCAAGGCCACAATCGAAACTTTTGTGAGTCCGTAAGGATATATTTATGCGGCAACGTTCATCACCCGGTTCAGGTTGTGCCACCATCTTTACTGTTATGGCGGCGGTGTTTGGCCTGCTCTCACTGTGTGTCTTACTGGCCGTAGTCGCCTTGTTCTTCAATCCGCAACTCAACCCGGTTGAAGCATTGCGCCCGGCCACCGAAGAAGCTTTTGTGCCTATTCCCACGCTGGTAGTTATTCCAACGGAAACGCCTTCTAATACGCCGCCACCGGCCACTAACACGCCCACCGTTGTGCCCTCGGCCACGTTTACGCGCACGCCGCGCGGCACGCCCAGCATTACGCCCACCCGCACGCCGCTTCCGCCCACGCTCTCACCTACGCCCTCGGCCACATTCACGGCCACGGCTTCGCGCACCCCCACTTTCACGCCCACCGGCCCCACGCCCACGCCGAGCAATACCAGATCAGCCTTCAACTTCACACTAGACCGTGGCTCACCCGCTTACGTATCTAACATCGCCAACTCTAACGGGTGTGCGTGGTTTGGCTTGTCTGGGCAGGTGAAGAATCTGCAACAACAAGGGATTGTAGGCTTCTTTGTGCATGTGGAAGGTGGCGGCGTGAACGTGGATGCGCCCACCGGCAGTGTGCCCAAATACGGCTCCAGTGGTTGGGAAGTGACGCTGGGCAGTGCGCCCGTAGATTCCACCACCACGTATAAAGTGCAATTGCGCAATGGCGCCGGCCAGCCGCAATCAGATACCATCAACATTCAAACGTTCAATGATTGCACGCGCAATCACATCTTGATTACGTTTGTGCAGAATCATTAGCTCGCCTTACACGTCCAAACGTAGTTTTGAGGGCGTCATACCCGCGAAAGCGGGAGCCGCGTAAGGCAAGTCATTAATCAGCTTAAGCCCCCCATAGACCCTAAAGGTCTTCAAGACCTTTGGGGTCTTTTTGTTTGTAACAAATTCTCATTTATTGGGTCTTGAAAAGAAGCAAGCCGTATTGATACAATAACATTACGCTATGGCCCAAGACCGATTTGGACGAGACATCCACTACCTGCGCATCAGCCTGACAGACCGCTGTAATTTGCGGTGCGTGTACTGCATGCCGGAGGATATGACCTTCCGCCCGCGCGTGGAACTCATGCAGGACGAAGAGCTGATGAAGTTGATGCGCCTGTTTACGGCTATGGGCTTTCACAAGTTCCGGCTGACGGGCGGCGAGCCAACGGTGCGGGCCAACATTGTGGAAATTGTGCGCGGCATTGCCAACACGCCCGGCGTGCGCACCGTGACGATGACGACCAACGGCATTTTGCTTAAGCAGTTGGCCGCCCCGCTGAAGGCCGCTGGGCTACAACGCGTTAACGTTTCCATTGATACGCTGGACGCTGACCGGTTTAAGCGCATCACCCGCTGGGGGACTTTAGAAGACGTGTGGGATGGCTTGCTGGAGGCCGAGCGCGCGGGCATGACGCCGATGAAGCTGAATGCGGTAGTGGTGCGCGGCTACAACGAGCAAGATGTGGCTGAACTGGCCGGGTTAACGGTGAAGCACCCGTGGCAAATGCGCTTTATTGAGATGATGCCGTTTGGCGAAGTTTCGGGCTTTCAGCAGGCGCAAGTGGTAACGGAAGCTGAGATGAAGAATTTGATTGAAGCTCAGCACGGCCCGCTGGCGCCCGTGAACGATGGCAAGTTAGATGGTGAAGCGCGGCTGTACCGTTTGCCGGGCGGCTTGGGTGATGTGGGCTTTATCTCCTCCGTCACGGTTCCGTTTTGTGCCTCCTGCACGCGGGCGCGGCTCACGGCGGATGGCAAATTGCGGATGTGCCTCCTGCGTGATTATGAAGTGGATTTGCTCACGCCCCTACGCGCGGGCGCTTCGCTGGATGAACTGCAAGCACTGATTAAGAAAGCCGTTTACAACAAGCCGTGGGGCCACGGGTTAGCGCAGAACTTGGTGCCCATGAACCGTGTGATGAGTGAGATTGGCGGCTAGCAGATAGTTGATGGCGAATGGCAGATGGTAAGAGGAAGGCCGTGCGATGAGCGCGGCTTTTTATTTACAGCGATTTTTTCTGGCTAGCTTTGGCTGAGGGCTTATTGGTTTTGCGCGGCGCACCTTGTTGCGCCAACGCTAACTTTTGCGCACGGCTGAGGCGTTTAATGGCACGCTCACGGCGCAGAGCATCTCCGCGCGAGGCTACGGTTTCTGAGTAAATGAGTTTTACCGGGCGGCGAGTTTTGGTGTAACGTGCGCCGCGCCCAGCGTTGTGCGCCCGCACCCGCGCCTCCACATCCACCGACCAGCCGGTGTACAACGTGCCATCTTTGCAACGCACAATGTAAACAAATGGCATAGCTGGGCTGGCGTTATTTGCCACCCTCACGTTTGCGTTGGAATAAGCCACCTGTGAGCATGCGGCCCAACGCCTCACCAAAGGTGGGCACTTCCAATGGATTTTGGCCTTCTTTTTCCCATTCACCTTTTTGCCGTGCGGCCAGCCATTGTGCGCGTTGCGTTTCCGCCTCCACCAGCAATTGCCCCAATGTCAGCCTATCGCCCTTGCTCACCGCCTCGCGCAGAGTGTTCAGCTCCGCCAACGCGGCATCTAAGTAGCGCACAACATTTTCGCGATTAAGGATGAGGGTGGCCGCCTCAGCATGTTCCACGGCAAAAGTAGCAGTGGCAAAACTGCGGTCTGCCACTTTGCGCGCTTCATGCCACCCAGCTGAGTGATTAGCCGCCCTCAGCAAACTAGTGGCTAGCAGAACGGGTACGCCGTTCACAGCCGCCATCAGCCCATCATGCTCAGCCGCATCCATGTAAAACGCTTGCGCGCCCAGCAAGTGCGCTACATCGCCTAAAAGCTTCACGGCTTCTGGGGCGCTGGCGTGCGGCGCGGCCAACGCCCACAGGCCCCGCGCAAACAAATCTTTGCTCGCGGATTCTAAGCCGGTGGTGCCATCAAACAATTGCGCCGGATTGAGAATGGGATGCGCGGCCACAAAGTGCCGTCCGGCTGGCAGGGTTTTGGCCGCCCATGTGAGCGGCGGCGCTAACAGTGGGCCAAGCGTGGCTACTACGGCATCTTCGCGCAAACTCCCGCCAAGTGCTTCTAACCAATCTGGTTGCTCGGCCAGCAAGCCGCCCATCAGCACCAAATCCGCGCCTTCCACCGCTTCTAATAAATTCCACTTAGCTTGCTGAACGAAGCCGCGCGCTTGCACCAGCCGTGCTTGCTCAGGGTTTTTATCAAACCCAATGGTGAGAATATCTTTCCGCTCT
Organism: Anaerolineales bacterium; assembly: GCA_016789245.1. The sequence goes on along the minus strand of JAEURM010000138.1, from coordinate 784 downwards.
TTCAGCGCGAGGCCAATGGAGGCGGTAATTCGGTCTAGGCCGAGGAGGGCGAGTTTGATGGAGTTGCTCATGAGCCGATGAGTAATCTGATGATAAGGCTGGCAGGGCCAACAAGGATGATAGACAAAATGCCTTGGCCTAAGAAGACTAAAGCCATAAGAATAAACGTCCCCCAGCGCTCTAAAGGCTCTAAGATGCTTTCCCATTCGCGGGGCGCAATGCCACGTAGAACTTTCAACCCATCCAACGGGCCAATGGGTAAGAGATTGAAAAGCATCAAGAAAACATTCGTCACAATAAACGTTTCCGTGAGGTAGCCCACTGAAGGTAAGATACCGCCGATGGAGTTGAAACGTTCATCAAATCCCACGGAAACTAAACCGGCACGCACAAAGGCGGCGGCGAAGGCGGCCAAAACCAAATTCGATAATGGGCCAGCTAAAGCCACAACGGCCATGCCTAGACGAGGGCCATTACGTAAATTGTAAGGGTTAACTGCTACAGGTTTTGCCCAACCAAAACCGACTAGCAAAAACATCAATGACCCAATGGGATCCAGATGTGCGAGTGGGTTAAGCGTAAGCCGACCCATATTGCGAGGGGTAGGGTCACCGAGCTGATCGGCTGAAATGGCATGAGCCAATTCGTGAATGGTGAGTGACAAAATGAGCGAGAGAAAGCGGGCGACAATCGTTGGAGAATCTATACCAGAAAACATGGAGCACCTTTAGTGGAAAAATTATAGCAAGCTATTGGGTTTATAATTTTGGAACGTTATGCCTCC